>NZ_JAGEKK010000018.1:0-102247 GCF_049887855.1 Chryseobacterium sp. NFX27
AAGTACATCTAAAAAATAATGTGAAATTAAAAACCTATAAAAAACAAAATCAGAATAGAAAAATTCCTACTCTGATTTAATTATATTTGGGTAATAAACCTAGTCAACCTTTTTCAGGACTAGTCATTAATTACTGACCTAAGAAACAAAACGTAATTAAAAACGAGATTATATTGAAAAATCACAATGTGTCCGTTTTAATAGAGGGCTTATTAATTTTATATTAATTTTTTCTTCTCTGAAATTCTGTCGCACTGAGCGAAGTCGAAATGTTATATTATTTTCAATCAGGATTATTTGTTAGTCTTTACCTTTCTGTTATTAGTAAGACAGCCGGAAATTAAAATGTATTACATTAAGCCATAAAAAAATGCCCGCAAAAATAATTGCAGACATTTTTTATAATTCAAAAGACTGAGTATCTTTTACTTATATTTTAAAGGGTATTTCACATTTTTAAGATCATCGATACTTGCTTTCAGTGACCCTACGGCCAGTTCGGCCTGCAAAAGCATTGGAATATGGTTGGCGTCATTGGTAACCCACATCGTTACCCCTTCTTTTTCTTTAAAAACCCTTCCGCTTTTTACAGACGGGATAATTTTCAGACAGTTAATAGTCCCGAACTTGGTTTTAAGATCTTCTGCTCCTGTCACTTTCAGCTGAAAAGGAAACATTTCATCATCAATCCATACATTCATATTGATCACTGTTCCTACCTTGAGTTCACTTGTACTTTTGCTTCTCAGGTAATAAAAGCAGGAAAGCATATCCTGAACCCCTTTTACAGATTTAACTACCTTAGAGCCGTTGGCAGGAGTCTTTTTATCCGTTAAGATCAGCGTGTGATTATTATGGTTGAAAACAGTTTCAAAATGCTGACGATAGCTTCCTTCACGTACATTCCTTACATAAAAGCTAGGCAGCCCTGTTTCTATATTAATGAAGCTTTCATATAAATCTTCTACCTTGAAAAAGGCTTTTACAGCTCCTGTAGTCTTTCCTGTACCTTTAACATACAGATGGGGGGTACCCATATAGTTGGTCTTTTTGGCAGTAAGATTGGCAGTTCCGGCATTCAGGATTCCATAGTGGATTCTGAATGTAATAGACTCACCGTCAGAAATATTGTCGATCTGAGCATAGCTCATCAGGAACATCAATATTGCAAAAAGATTTAAAATTTTCTTCATGGTATGAAATTTAACAAAAACATTGCCAAATTTAAGATTCTTAGCTATTTACAGAGATTTGATAAATCTCAGGTTTTTATTTAGAATCAATTAAATATGCTTCGCATTAAAATTAGTAAATTTGCAGATACATGTATAATTAAATTATCTTATTATGATAACCACTGATATATTGATCATAGGAGCCGGACCTACCGGGCTTTTCGCTGTTTTTGAAGCAGGTTTATTAAAAATGAAGTGCCATATTATTGATGCGCTTCCGCAGCCGGGAGGACAGCTAGCAGAGCTTTATCCGAAAAAACCTATTTTCGATATTCCGGGATATCCTTCAGTGAATGCCGGAGAATTAGTAGATAATTTGATGGAACAGATCAAGCAGTTCCAGCCTGGATTTACTTTGGGAGAAACTGCAGTTTCTTATACGAAGGTTGATGACGAATGGTTTGAAGTGATCACGAACAAAGGAACGGTTCACAGATGTAAAGCTATTGCCATTGCCGGTGGATTGGGAACTTTTGAGCCCAGAAAACCTACTTTTGAAAATGTGGCTGACTATGAGGAGATGGGTCTTGAATATTTTGTTAAAGAGCCTGAACATTTCAGAAACAAAAGAGTAGTAATTGCCGGTGGTGGAGATTCTGCTCTCGACTGGAGCGTTTTCCTTTCCAATGTTGCCAGTGAGGTTACTTTGATCCACAGAAGAAATGAATTCAGAGGTGCTTTGGATTCTGTAGAGAAAGTTCAGGATCTTAAGAACCAGGGAAAAATTAAACTAATTACCCCTGCTGAAGTTACCGGGATCAAAGGTGACGGAAAAGTAGAAGCGATCACGGTAGAGATTGAAGGACAGGAAGCTTTCGATATCGAAACGGATTATTTCATTCCTTTATTCGGACTGACTCCAAAATTGGGTGAGATCGGAAACTGGGGACTGAATATTGAGAAAAATGCTATCGTTGTAAATAATGCACTTGATTATCAGACGAATATTGACGGAATCTATGCAATCGGCGATATCAATACGTATCCTGGAAAACTGAAGCTGATCCTTTGCGGGTTCCACGAAGCTACTTTAATGTGTCAGAGTGTTTACAACAGACTGAACCCGGGTAAGAAATTTGTCCTTAAATATACAACAGTAAGCGGGGTAGACGGATTTGACGGCAGCCGTAAGGAAGCAGAAAAGGCAGTTGTGAAAAAAATTGACTAATTTTGTATTATTATGTCAGATATTAATATAAAGATCACGGATCGGGAGGGGGTAACCCATGATGTTGTAGCACCTACAGATATGTCTATGAACCTGATGGAGATCATCCGCTCTTATGAACTGGCGGAAGAAGGGACCATTGGGGTATGCGGAGGAATGGCGATGTGTGCCTCATGTCAGGTATATGTGATCAGTGATCCGGGCCTTGAACCCATGGGCGATGAAGAAGATGCCATGCTGGCGGAAGCTTACCACGTAAAAGGCAACAGCAGACTGGGTTGTCAGCTGCATATGATGGATGCTATGGAAGGTCTTGAAGTGGAGATTGCTCCTTATCCTTAGAAAATATTAAATTTAATTAATATAAAAAACCGCCTGGAATTTCCGGGCGGTTTTGTGTATGTCAAAAACAATCATTTAATCGATTATTATTTAAACTTCATCCTTCGAAATCCATTTTCCCACAGTAGGTGCCTGATAACTCCTCATTTTTTCCAAAAGCTCATTAATATTTCCACTCATCAAAAGCATATCACGGTTTACCTGCTTTAAAAATCCCTTATCAACCATCGTTTGAACCAGTCTTATTAAATCATCATAAAACCCATCAATATTCAAAATCCCAATTGGCTTTTTATGAAGTCCCAGCTGTGCCCAGGTGATCATTTCAAAGAACTCCTCCAGGGTTCCGTAGCCGCCGGGAAGAACAATCACGCCATCACAGAGATCATTCATCTTCGTTTTTCTTTCGTGCATGGTTTCTACAAGGATAAGTTCCGACAGATTTTTATGGGCAATTTCCTTAGACTGCAGAAAGTGGGGGAGAACTCCAACGACTTTTCCTTTTTCATTTAAAGCTCCGTCCGCAACAGCTCCCATTAAACCTACATCTGCACCGCCATATATGAGTTGAATGTCTTGTTTTGCCAACGTTTGTCCCAAAAGGAAAGCTTGTTCTTTAAAAATATCATCTGTGCCGAAACTTGAACCGCAGAACACTGTTATACTTTTCATGTTATTTGCAAAAATCAATTAAATAATTTCTAACTTCAAAATCGGTTAAATTCCCAGCCTTTCTGAAGCTGTTACATGCCTGCTCATTTTTTCCAACAGCAAGATATGAAATTCCTAACTTAATATATCCGTCATGAAATCTTGAAATGAAGCGATTGTCTTTAATTTGTAAATTATCGAGTTTACTAAGCTTTTCAATTGCTTTTTCAAATTGGTTATTATTATAATATTCAAAGCCATCTCCAATAATATGGTATAATTTTTTTTCTGATTCGTCTTTCAGGTCTTTAAAAAATTTTAAAAAATGTCTTTCGTCGGTTATTAGCATGTTTACTCCATAATAATTTTCGAAATACTTTTCTGCCTGCATCAATGCTTGAACAAATTGCGTATCATATTGTGGAGTAAGTTTGTCAAGTATTTTAATATTTCTAATCTTATTATCTTTGGTTAGAATATATTCTATTTTAAAATACAGGTCATTCATATCCTTTGAATCCCCATGAGTCATACGTAAGTTTATAAAGTCTTCAAGGCTTTTTTCATTATTAAATATTGGATGAACTACCTGATTAGCCATCAATAAACTATCATTACCTCTAATTTCAAATTTCGGTTTAAATTCCGGATATTTTTTTACAAAATCTTCTTCTTTTAATAATAATGATATCTCATTTCCTTCTTGTAATACCAGATAATTATCTTCAAACCAATATTTAAAAGTGCGATTTTCAAGACTTATCTTGTCATTATAAAAATTTGCTTTAAACTTTTGATTATACAGAACTAATTCATCTTGATTAATTTTGTAAAAAAGCCTAAAGGAATACCTGGAATTATTTATTTCTAAATTTTTCCCATTAGACAGCACAATTTTATCTAAAATCCATTCACCTCTTAGTTTATGAGATTGAGAGTAAATTTTAATACAAGTTATCAGGTAAAATATAAGTAATATTCTTTTCATCATATATTTAAAAATTAAAAATATCCAAAATCATACGACTTTGGATATTCAATATAGCAATTTTATCTTCTTATTTTAAAGGAATATTCGCTAAAATTTCTTTGGTGAAATTCCAGAATTTCTGAGCAGAAGGAATATTGGCTTTTTCATCCGGAGAATGCGCTCCTCTGATGGTAGGCCCGAAACTTACCATTTCCATTTCTGGATAATTGGCCCCGATAATCCCGCATTCCAGTCCTGCGTGGCAAGCTACCACATGAGGTTTCTCACCGAATTTTTCTGTGTAGATTTTTTCCATCAGCTGTACGATCTCAGAACCAGGTTTTGGTTTCCATCCAGGATAAGAACCACTGAATTCAACATTCATTCCGGCTAATTCTGCAACGGATTTTAACTGTTCTGCTACTGAATATTTAGATGAATCTACAGATGATCTGGTCAGGTTTAAAATTTTAAGCTCGCCGCCTTTTACTTCCACTCTCGCCACGTTGTTGGAGGCCTCCACAAGATCTTTTACGTCCGGGCTCATTCTGTAAACACCGTTGTGAAGAGATTTTAAAGTAAGAATAATCTTCCTGGAATCTTCCCCGGAAACTGCTTTGTCAGAAGTTGTGGAATTTTCAATATTGATGTGGAGACCAGGTTCTACCGTAGCAAACTCTTCTAAAATTTCTTTTTTCAGAATTGTAGCGGTTTCTATAAATTCCTGAGCATTTCTCACAGAAATAAGTGCTGTAGCTTCTCTCGGAATTGCATTTCTCAATCCGCCGCCGTCTACAGATACCAATTGAATATTCTGATTCGCTAAACCGCTGTAAAGAAGTCTTCCTAAAATAATATTGGAATTTCCGAAACCTTTGTGAATGTCCATTCCTGAATGTCCTCCCTGCAGGCCTTTCACTTCAATTCTTATGATCTGTCCTTTTGCTGCTTCTGTTCCATAATTTTGAGTAATGGTTACATCTACACCACCGGCACAGCCAATATCAATTTCATCATCCTCTTCCGTATCAAGGTTCAATAGGATTTCTCCACTCAGTTGTCCCGGTTTTAAACCTAACGCACCTGTCATTCCTGTCTCTTCATCAATCGTAAAAAGTGCTTCCATAGCAGGATGTGGAATATCTGAACTTTCAAGGATTGACATAATGGTAGCCACTCCTAAGCCGTTATCAGCACCCAGAGTTGTTCCTTTTGCCTTCACCCAATCTCCATCTACCTCCATTTTGATGCCTTCTGTATCGAAATCAAAATTAACATCGCTGTTCTTCTGGCATACCATATCCAGATGCGACTGAAGAACAATAGATTTACGGTTTTCCATACCCGCAGTGGCGGGTTTTCTGATGATCACGTTTCCTACTTCATCTACCGTAGTTTCCAATCCTAAATTTTCACCAAATTCTTTGATGAAAGCAATGACTCTTTCTTCTTTTTTAGACGGTCTTGGAACTGCATTTAATTTGGAGAAATTCTTCCAGATAATCTGCGGTTCTATGTTAGATAATTCCATGAAATTTTATTTTTATCAAAATTACAAAATAAAAAATGCTTCCGTGAATCCGGAAGCATTTTTATAAGGTGTACAGAGTAGATTTATTTTTTACCCTATTGTTTTTTTTAACATCCGCATTCCCCATAAATAGGAATTGTTTCTACACTACCATCCGGTTTTTCAATCGTCAGGGTACCTTCGAATAATAAAGCCTCTTCGCTTTTTATTTTTTTTCCTTTCACAGAGATCTTGTAGTTGTCGCTTTCAATTTCTTTCGTCAGTTCCTCATCAACCTCCATATCACTTGAAGAAATAAGATTCATGGCTAATCTTTTACCGTCAAGTTTCATATAGGCTGTTTTTCCGGCATCGTCAGCGTAGATGTATTTTTCTGCTTCAAAATCAGCTTTATTTCTTGCAAAATAGCATGAGCATTCTTTGATTTCTTTTGGAAAAGGAATGATGTCAACCTGTATTTTTCCGGATGCTGTTCCTGTTTTGGCAGAATCCTTTGCCATAGTTAAAGAATCTGTTGAAGCACTGTCCTTAACGGTTTCTTTGTCTTTTTTACAGGCGGTCAAAAGAAGTGCTGAAAAGAAAATGATTAGATATTTCATTGTTTGTGGTTTTTTACGTTTAACCTCTTGCTCTTTCCAGAAGAACCATCATCAGTAATGATAAGATCACTAAACTTTCGTCTTCGTCATCAATATCGATCACTCTGTCAAGCTGGAATCTTCTTCCGAAGAATGAAGGCATTTTTTTAAGTTTAAAATATTCCTTTCCGTCGATACCTCTTACAGTATAAGCCGGGTTCAGAAAATATCCTGTAAACATTCCTATAATTGGAATCTCACTCACCATTCCGTCAAAGAACTTTGTCCATGCATTATCCTCTGCAACCGTGAATTTAGGTTGGTCGTTTGAATCCAGGATGTCATAAGTGGATTTCCAGAGTGAACGCATCCCTTTTCTTGCCAGTCTTCCGTAATTTTTGTTATCGGTAAGGTCATTTAAAGAATAAGACGCATTGAAATCGATCCATTGATTGGCTTTGATTCTGAAAAGCTCCTTAGATTTACTTTCGTCATTGAAAACAATAACATCTTCCTTCAGTTTGAACATTTTCTGACGAACATACGCTACATAGTTTCCGTCTTTGTCAGTGATATTGAAGTCACTTGATAAAGTAGAGATTTTGAATTTAAAATCCAGTGGATAATTTAGGTTTTTAAGTACCATTAGTTTATTTTTTTCATATTAGAACCCCAAAGATAGAGGTTTTTTTAGAATGTTGAGGGCAATATTTCAGACATGAGACTTTAGCTTAAGGCTGGAAAATGTCAATGGTGAATTTTGCTTTGCAAGGAAGGGCAATGAGTGAACCGAGATGTAAGAGTCAAGAATCAAGATGGCAGATATAAGATTTCAGGCATATGTACTGGGGCTTCGGGAGTCTCACCCCCAAAGCTTAAATCACATCCTGGAGCACGCCCCTGAAACTTATAATTCCCCAACATTAAAACCTTAAAATCTCCGATTCACCAACTCATCAACCCCTTCAATTCTCAACAATATTCCTTATTTTTGTACCTATGGATTACCCTAGTAAAGTTTTAGCAAAAGCCGTAGACGAAATTTCAGGACTGCCCGGAATCGGGAGAAAAACAGCTTTGAGGTTGGCATTGCATCTGTTAAAACAGCCCAGTTCCAGAGCGGTAGGTCTTGGGAACTCATTAATCAACCTTGTTAACGAAATAAAATACTGTAAAGAATGTCATAATTTTTCAGATTTTGATGTTTGTGAGATCTGCAGCAATGAAAAAAGAAACAGCGAACTGATTTGCATCGTTGAAGATGTGCGCGATGTAATTGCCATTGAAAATACAGGAAAGTTCACGGGAAAATATCTCATCTTAGGAGGGAAAATATCACCGATGGAAGGCGTTGGACCCAACCAGCTGAATATACCGAGTATTGAAAGAAAAGTAAATGAGGGCGGGGTAAAAGAATTTATTTTCGCGTTAAGTGCCACAATGGAAGGGGATACCACGGCTTACTATATTTACAAAAAATTTAAAAACTTTAATGTCAGTTTTTCAAGCATTGCCAGAGGAATCTCAGTGGGAGACGAGCTGGAATATGCAGATGAAGTATCTTTAGGGAGATCTATTATTAACAGGTTGCCATACAACGAAAAGGATTAAATATGAGGCTGTCGATAATTATTGTTAATTATAATGTGACCAGGCTGCTGAGAAACTGTCTTCTGTCTATCCAGAAATATACGGAAGGGGAAAATTATGAAGTAATTGTAATAGATAATGCATCTACTGACACTTCCTGGAGTGATCTCATTCCGGAATTTCCGAAGGTACATTTTATATCCTCCGAGCATAATGAAGGTTTTGCTGTTGCCAATAATAAAGCGATAAAAACAGCAGCCGGAGAATATGTTCTTCTTTTGAATCCGGATACCGAACTGGAAGGATATTATATGAAAGATATTCTGGATTTTGCTGATTCCAAGCCGGATTTCGGATGCCTCGGAATAAAGATGCATGATGCAGAGGGAAATTTTCTGCCTGAAAGTAAACGTTCCGTACCGGATATGTTCAATTCTTTTGAAAAACTGTTTACGAACTTTAAGAGAAGCAATTCAAAATCCTATTACAGAAGCGATATTGATGAAAATGCAGTGACAGAAGTAGATGTAGTTACCGGAGCTTTTTTACTGATCAGAAGAGAGATCTACGAAAAACTTGGAGGTCTGGATGAAGCATATTTTATGTACGGAGAAGACATTGATCTTTGCTATACGCTGTTAAGAAGCGGTTACAAAAACTATTATTACGGAAAGGCTTCCCTTCTTCATCATAAAGGAGAAAGTACCATTAAGGATGAGGTGTACCTTGACCGGTTTTACGGGGCTATGCAGATCTTTATTGATAAATACTACAGAGAGTCCAAACCGATGCAGTATTCATTTTTAAAAGCAGGATTGAGACTTCGCCACAAGATAGAGAAGATCAAGCTAAAATAAAAAAGCAGTTCAATTTGAACTGCTTTTGTTTATATAAGATAGGTCTGTTATTATTTTGCCGGAGCTACAGGTGCCTGAGCCGGAGTAGTGGTAGTAGCTGCCGGAGTAGATTGTTTAGCCGGAGCCGTCGTTTCTTTTTTCACTGGCTGCTGCTGTGTAGGAGCTGCTGTGGTAGGCTTACCTGTAATTACAACGCTTATAAGGATAAGAACGATGATTACTGCGCCCAGAGTCCATGTTGCTTTTTCCATGAAATCATTGGTTCTCTGTACTCCGAACTGTGCAGGTGATGCACCTCCGAAAGTACTGGAAAGGCCTCCTCCTTTAGGATTTTGAGCCATAACGATGATTACCAATAAGATGCTGGCAATCATAACAAGAACCATCAATAGTGTAAATATAGTATCCATTAATTCTGATATCTTTTTGAATGGGCAAATTTAATCTTTTTTTACTGAATGGCAAAGAAGATCACGGTAAATGTTATTAAAAATAAAAACGGCAGCGCCTGCTGCCGTTTTTTCTATAAAAAAGACTATTCTTTATTTAAAATCAGAATCTTTAGCCTGGTTCACTTCATATGATTTCACATTCATTACCATATCCATACCCATTTGATTTATGGAGATGGTATGTGGCATCTTCACACCATTTACATCCTTGTAATTAGAGAAAGTGGTAGGGATGGTTACTTCCTGTCCCTGCGCTTTTGCAGTTCTGGTTTCCCCTGTTTTTAATCCTGTAGCTACACTGTAGTAATAGGTTACATTATGACCTTTTACAGCATAAGAATCTTCGCCACCGATTTTTTCAATTCCGGTCACTTTGTAATCTGAAGATTTTGCAAAACCTAATTCTTCAAATAATTCAGTGTTTTTCTGTTTTTCAGCAACTTGTTCCGGTTTCATAGGTGTTTTCTGACCCATTTGCTCAGAATATCCCTGCTTTCCGTCGAAAACCTGCTTTTGAACAACCTGTCCCATGGCAGAAACTGATGTCAGTTCTTTTCCGCCCTGAGCTTTTATAATTTTAAAATCAATATTCTGTCCCTGCATAGACATTGAAGCGTTCATGGTGTAAGAAGAGATTTTCGCAAGATTTGCTTTTCCTCCGATGGCAGTGATGTATTTATCAGCGATAGAAGCGACATTTACATTGACATCCACTTTTTGTGCCGTCGGTTTTGCTACCGGATTAGCTTCTTTATCGTAATATTTTACAGGATAACCCAGTTTTTCAAGCCCTTCAGAAATATCAGCGGCTTTACCGGCGATGAAAATTCTGCTTTGATTGGGTAAAATGGTAGATTTTACTGCATTGGAGATATCAGCGGCAGTTACTTTATCAATTGATTTTAAATAATTGGTATAAAAATCAGATGGAAGATCCTGCACCTTTTGGTTTAAAGCAAATTTGGCAATCGTTTCCGGCTTCTCCAGAGACATGATGAAAGATCCTTTCAGTTTAGCCTTGGCATTTTCCAGTTCTTCAGGCTTTACGGTAGAAATAGCATTAAGTTCATTCATAAATTCCTTAACCGCTTTATCCGTAACTTCATTTCTCACACTTGCATCAGCTGAAAAATCAGAAGAATATTTACCGGCGTTCATACTCGAATAAGCACCGTAAGTAAATCCGTTCTTTTCACGAAGGTTCATGAAAAGCCTTGCTTCACCGCCACCGCCTAAGATATAGTTGGCCATTGTAGCAGCAAAATAGTTCGGGTCCTTCATTTTTAGATTGTTCAGGTTGTTCACCGAAACCACAGACTGGACAGCAGAAGGGACATCTACTACATTAATCTCTGTTTTGGCAAGGTTAGAAGCCTGCTCCAGAGGTGCTGCTGGGGTATTGGCCTTTTTCCATCCGCTGAAAGCTTTCTCAACCAATGATTTTACCTTGTCAAATTTCACATCACCCACAATCACTAAATAAGCATTGTCGGGAGCGTAATATTTTTTATAAACGTTTTGTACGTCAGCTAACTGGATTTTATTGATGGTTTCTACGGTTTCAAATTCACCTCTGGCTGTATTTTTACCATACATTAGTGCATTGGAAACTTTAGAAGCGATAGAAGAAGCATTTTTCTCTTCAGATTTCAATCCTTCTACCGCTCTTTCTTTTGAGTTTTGAATTTCTTCCGCAGAAAATTTAGGATTAATGATCGCATCTGCCATTAAGCCCAATACTTCAGGGAAATATTTTGAAAGAGAGTTGGCAAAAGCACCGTTGGAAGAAAAGCTTACATTGGCTCCCAGGTAATCTACTTTTTTGTTAAAGTCATCTTTGCTCAGATTGGTTGTTCCGTTTTCGAACTGCTCAGCCATGATAGAACTTACTCCAGCTACACTTCCTTCAAGAAAAGGTGGTCTGTCCATAGAAAGGGTAGTGTTTACTCTCGGCAGTTTATTATTTTCCACAACCATTACCGTAAGGCCGTTGCTCAGTTGGAAAGTTTTTGGTTTTGCAATGTTGATGGCAGGAGTGGGTCCCGGCTTCGGCATTGCATTAAGATCAATTTTTTGTGCTGAAATCGTTCCTGCGAATAAAAACGCTGCAGCTATATATGTTAATTGCTTTTTCATTTGTAAAAATTTAATTTTTAATAATCATATTCAAACCTGAGTTTTAAATGATTACTTTTTTTCAGGAACGTAATTAATGATTACTCTTTGATTAGAATTCAGATATTTCTTAGCTGCGTTCTGCAGGTCCTGTCTTGTGATCGATCTGTAGATGTCGATTTCCTTATTGATCAGGTTGGTATCACCCATCAGTACATGATTGGTTGCTAATGAAGCCGCAATGCCCTGAATACTTGAGTTGGCATTTACAAACTGATTCTCATACTGGTTCTGAAGTTTCTGATAATCCTCTTCAGAGATCAGGCCTGTCTGCAGTTTTTTGATTTCTGCATCAATATCAGACTGTAAAGTCTGCTTTGTCGTCTGACCCATCGGGATGGCGAAGAATGCGAAAATACTGTAATCTTCAAGCCCCTGATTGAAAGCCTGTACAGCAAGTGCTTTTTTCTCCTGATCAACTAATTTTTTGTATAAAACTGAAGATTTACCATTGCTCAGATAAGATGAAAGCATATCAAGAACATAAGCGTCTTTTTCCTTATTGGACGGAGTTCTGTATGCGAAAATATAGGCAGGAAGCTGAATGTTCGGGTCTGTAGCTGTTACCTCTTTTTCCTGAGTAATAGGAGCATCTTTCGGGAAATCTTTCGGATAAAGGGTTCCTTTTTGAATTCCTCCGTAATATTCCTGGATCCATTTCTTAGTCTGCTCAGGCTTGATATCTCCTGCCACCACTAATGTCGCATTGTTCGGAACATAATATTTTTTATAAAATGCCTGGAACTCTTCCAGCTTTGCAGAGTTAAGATCTTCCATAGAACCAATCGTAGGCCAGTTGTACGGGTGATTGGTAAATAAATTCTTCTGAATTGTAGGGAAAAGATTTCCATAAGGCTGGTTGTCCATTCTTAATCTTTTTTCCTCTTTTACAACCTCTCTCTGAGTATCTACTCCCACCTGGTTTATCAAAGCATGACGCATTCTTTCGGCTTCCATCCAAAGACCAAGCTGCTCGTTATTCGAAGGGAATGTTTCATAGTAATACGTTCGGTCATTCGTAGTGTTCGCATTATTTTGTCCTCCGTTTGAAGAAACTATCTTGAACCAGTCACCTCTTTTGATATTGGGTGTTCCCTCAAATAAAAGATGTTCGAAAAAATGGGCAAAACCTGTTCTTCCCTTTACTTCATCCTTTGCTCCTACATGATACATGACCCCAGTAGTGACTACCGGTGCAGAATTGTCCTGGTGCAGAATTACGTGAAGACCGTTTGGCAGGTCATACTCTTCGAATTTAATTTGCTGTGCATTCAGGATCATTCCGAAGAAAGATGCTGCTGCAACAGAAAGAAGTCGCTTTTTCATAAAGTAGAAATTGTTTTGGATGTATTAGTAGGGAAAACACAGTATTTGTTACAGAATTACTCTACTTTTTTGTAAACTGTAATATAACCAATAGAAAACCGTAAATGGACAGCGTGAAAACTTTATTAATTAAAACTGCCTGAACCCTGAAGGAAAGCCTGTCCAATTTTTTACTTTCTATAAATTAAGCTCATAATTTGAATTGTCCTTTGAATACATTAATTTTGTGTTCCCAAATTTTTTTGCAGTATGGATTATCTGAAAGGACTCAATGAATCACAATATGAAGCCGTTACCTCTCTACAGGGACCTTTGATGGTACTTGCAGGAGCAGGTTCCGGAAAAACGCGTGTGCTTACCATGCGTATTGCCCATCTGATCCACAACGGAGTGGACCCTTTCAATATTCTGGCACTGACATTTACCAATAAAGCCGCCCGCGAAATGAAAGACCGTATCGCAAAAGTGGTAGGGGACAGCAACGCAAGAAGCTTATGGATGGGAACTTTCCACTCAGTTTTTGCAAGAATCCTGAGAATTGAAGGCCATTATCTGGGCTATCCTTCCAATTTTACGATCTATGACCAGCAGGATGCTCTGAATGTCATCAGAAAAGTTCTCAAAGACATGAATATTGATGCCGATCTTTACAAACCTAAAAAAGTTCAGGCAAGAATTTCGACATACAAAAACAATCTGATTACGGTAAAAGCGTATTTCAACAATCCTGAACTCATGGAAGCTGATGAAAAAGCCAATATGAAATTCATCGGGAAAATCTACCAGAAATATGTGGAGGCATGTTTCAAAAACGGTGCAATGGATTTTGATGATTTACTGCTGAAAACCAATGAATTACTGACCCGTTTTCCGGAGGTATTGGCCAAATATCAGGACAGATTCAGATATATCATGGTAGATGAGTACCAGGATACCAACCATTCCCAGTATCTTATTGTTAAAGCACTGGCTTCAAAATTTGAGAATATCTGTGTGGTAGGGGATGACGCCCAGTCTATTTATTCTTTCCGTGGTGCGAACATTTATAATATCTTAAACTTTAAGAAAGATTATCCTGATGCGATAACGGTTTCTCTGGAGCAGAATTACCGCTCGACTCAAAATATTGTGAATGCAGCCAATGTTGTGATCGCGAAAAACTTGCAGCAGTTTAAAAAGAATGTTTTCAGTGACAATGAAGAAGGGGACAAGATCAAAATATACCGCTCACTTTCCGATGCTGATGAAGCGAATTTTGTGGCCGGAAATATCTGGGAACTCCGAAATACTGACCAGAGAAAGTACAGTGATTTTGCTATTTTATACAGAACCAATTCACAGACCAGAGCATTTGAAGATGCGCTGAGACGTAAAAATATTCCGTACAAGGTTTACGGAGGACTTTCTTTCTATCAGAGAAAGGAGGTGAAAGACCTTATTGCCTATCTGCGTCTTCTGGTCAATGAAAATGATTCAGAAGCACTGATGAGGATCATCAACTATCCCACAAGAGGAATTGGAGAAACCACACAGAATAAGCTGATTGTTTTTGCGGATTCCCATAATGTAAGCATTTCACAGGTACTGGGTAATCTGCCGATGTACGCTCCACAGTTGGGCTTAAACAATGGTGTTTTGACCAAGCTGAATGATTTCTGGTCCATGATCAAAGCTTTCCAGGTATTGCTGAAAACGGATACTGCTTACAGTGTTGCTATGGAAGTTGCCAAACGCAGCGGACTGATTAAATTCTTAAAAGACGACCAGACTCCTGAAGGAATTTCCAGGGTAGAAAACGTGCAGGAATTGATGAACTCGATGCAGGGATTCATTGAAGAGCAGATGCAGCTGGAAGACGGAGATCCGAGCCTTCCGAACTTCCTTGAAAATATTGCCCTTTCTGCTGATACTCAGGATAAGAATACAGATGAAGATATGGTTTCTTTAATGACCATTCACCTTTCCAAAGGTCTTGAATTCCCGGTGGTACATCTTGTGGGTCTTGAGGAAAACCTTTTCCCGAGCTTTATGAGTTCTGCAACAAGGGAAGATCTGGAAGAAGAAAGACGTTTATTTTATGTGGCACTGACAAGAGCTGAAAAACAGGTGTTTTTCTCTTATGCCGTTTCGCGTTTTCAGTGGGGAAAAATCACGGATGCAGAACCATCAAGATTCTTAAGCGAAATTGATGAAGAATATATTGAATTCCTGAATCCGGCTATGGAAAAGAGATTCATCAACAATACTGGAATCAAATCCAATATTTTTGATGAGCATCCTTCCGAACAGCGTTCTTTCAGAAAAGTTGAAAAGAAAACGATTGAAAAAGGAGACGGTTCAAAGCCTGCACAGGAAGTCAGAAAACTGAAGCCGGTAAGCACGGCAAAAATCATCAATCCAAGCGGGGCTTCTTCGCAGGATATTGAAGTAGGAGACAAAGTGAGACATGACCGTTTCGGAATCGGGGAAGTTTCTTTCCTGGATGGCACAGATCCCCAGAATATTAAGGCCAAGGTGATTTTCATTCATGAAGGAGAGAAAAACCTTATCCTGAAATATGCTAAACTAACGAAAATATAACGGTTTAATTTTTCAGTAAAAAGCTGTTCAGATACATAACGGATTCCATTTTGGAGTCCGTTTTTATTTTATTAACACAGATAACACAAAATGTTTTACACGAATGACACGATATCTTTGACGCTTATTGATGTTTGTGAAAGAATTTGCCATTTGTAATTAAATTCCACCCGTTATTTAACGCAAAGTTTTAGCCTCAAAAGCCTTAACTTTTAAGAGAAGCAAGACGACGGCTGTACCATTACGAAACTATCGGATCATACGTCCGCTTATTCGAATCAATCACTGATTGATTCTTTCTTTGCACGCTTAAAAACACATTCTTGAAATTAATCTTTGCGTTAAAAACCGGAAAGGTTCTGCACAGCGTAGACAATTATTTCCCAATAGAACAAAACTATCTTAAATTTTTGTAAAACAAAAGTCTATTGTTTTTGTAGACTAATAAAATTATTCTACATTTGCCACTCAAAAACATAAACTATAAATTGATGTAAGGGTATGAGCAATAAAAAGACTATTTTATCAGCTTCTGTTCTGTTTTTCCTCGGAACGTTTGCATTCGGGCAGGAAAAAGACAGTGTGAAAACCAATAATGTAGAAGAAGTCGTGGTGCTGGGCTCAAGAGCGGGTGCACGATCCAAAACAGACAGCCCTGTTCCTGTGGATGTCTTCAATATAAAAGAATCATCAGTAGTTCTTCCGCAGTCCAGTATAGGACAGATTCTTAATGCAATAGCACCTTCTTTCACCTCTACCATTCAGACCAATTCAGATGGGACAGACCATTTGGATCCGGCTCAGTTGAGAGGATTGGGCCCGGATCAGGTGCTGGTTTTGGTGAACGGAAAAAGAAGACATACCTCAGCATTGGTCAATGTCAACGGAACACCGGGGAGAGGAACGGTAGGAACCGATTTGAACTCCATCCCTTCATTTGCATTAAACAGGATTGAAGTGCTGCGAGATGGGGCTTCTGCACAATACGGATCTGATGCTATTGCAGGTGTAATCAACCTTGAGTTGAAAAAAGATATTGGTAAACTGACGGGTCAGGTAAGCTATGGCGGAAATTTAACTCCAACGGCCAATGACCATACAGGAGATTTTGACGGGCAGAATATTCAGGTGGACCTTAATTATGGGAATAAGATAGGAAATAAAGGTGGCTTTTATAACATCACCTGGTCTTCCCAGTTCAGAAATCCTACTTTCAGGGCCGGTGCCGAAAGCGGAGCAATTTATAATGCGTACAATGTGATTGAAAAACGGGCTCAGAATGATGGGGTAAACCTTTCTTCTCTCTTTTCAAATATTAACAATATTCCCAATTCTCAACAGCTTATTAATTATATTCATCAATATGCTCAAGGTGTAAGTTATTTTTCTCCGGATCTTCAGAATCAAATTCAGGGAGCTAATACCATTAGTGCTTTACAAGGACTTTTGAAGGGTGATTTTACCGATCAGGAACTGGCTTACAGAGGACTGAGCAGAAAAGATTTCAATATGCAGGTAGGGCAGTCTAAGCTGAATAACCATCAGCTTTTCGCTAATATTGAAGTTCCGGTTAATGACAACTGGAAAATATATTCTTTTGGCGGATACAGCTTCAGACATGGCAGTTCAGGAGGATTTTACAGAAAACCGAATCAGAGCAGAACATTTACAGGGCTGTATTCGGATGGTTATCTTCCCCAGATCGGAACGGATATTCAGGATCTGTCACTTTCAGCCGGAATAAAGGGAAACTGGGACGGCTGGAATATTGATTTCAGTAATACATTCGGGCAAAATTCATTTACCTATAATATCGGTAATACAGGAAATACTTCATTACGTTTTGCTTCGCCCGACGAGTTTGATGCAGGAGGTTTAAGGTTTTCTCAGAATACCATCAATCTGGATTTTTCTAAAAAGTATGACGTTTGGAATGGAATTAATGTGGCTTTTGGAGCAGAACACCGTTATGAGAATTTTAAAATAACACAGGGTGAGGAAGCTTCTTATACAACTTACGATGCAACAGGAAACGTGTGGAATAATACCAGTCCCAGAGCAACGGATTTCTTTGGAAATGCACTTCCCGGAGGATCGCAGGTTTTCGGGGGATTTAAGCCTGTTAATGTTGTCGATAAGAACAGACAGGCAGTAGCAACTTATGCAGATGTTGAATTCAATTTTACCAATTGGCTATTAGTAGATGCAGCAGCGAGATATGAAAACTATTCAGATTTTGGATCTACCTTCAATTATAAGCTGGCTTCAAGGATCAAAGTGGCTCCTGATTTTAATGTAAGACTGGCAGGTTCTACAGGGTTCAGGGCACCTTCCATCCATCAGATCTATTATAATGTGACGTCAACACTGTTTACAAACAGCCAGCTTCTGGACGTGGGAACATTCAGCAATGATTCAGCCATTGCAGGCTTACTGGAAATGCCGAAACTGAAGCAGGAAACTTCCAAATCTGCCAGCGTAGGATTTACCTACAGAATTCCTTCTGCAAGACTTACTTTTACCGCAGACGGGTATTTTACAAAAATCAACAACAGGATCATTCTTACGGACCAGTTCTTAAGATCAGATGTTCCGGCTGCAGCACAGGCTGCTTTTGATGAAGAAAGGGTTAATGGAGCACAATTCTTTACCAATGCCATTGATACAGAAACAAGAGGAATAGATGTAGTGATTTCCCATAATGCAAGATTTTCAGGAGTTAAGCTTGATAATAATTTTGCGGTTAATATCAGCGAGACCAAGAAAGTTGGGGATACCCACTCTTCAGGACTTTTACAGTCTCCGAACCTTGAGAAGATCTATTTTTCAGAAAAATCAAGAGTATATCTGGAAGAAGCCGTTCCAAGGGTAAAAGCAAGCTTATCGCATACACTTTCATGGAACAATGCAAGCCTCTATCTTAGAAACACCTATTTCGGAAAAGTAACTGGTGCAGATATTATTGATGCCAACGGTGACGGACTTACCGGGTTCAATGAGCATCAGCAGATCGGGGACAAGATCATTACCGATCTTTCACTGGCCTACCAGTTTACAAAAAATGTAGGACTGACTGTCGGAGTTAATAATCTTTTTGATATTTATCCTGATAAAAATCTGACGGCATCTACAAATAATGACCAGTTTATCTATTCCCGCTCAACTTCGCAGTTTGGGCAGAACGGACGATATGTGTTCACAAGACTTAATTTCAGTTTTTAAATAATTAATAATTAGTAAATGAAACAGTCCGGGTAATCCGGACTGTTTCTGTTTTATATGAATTATCTTGATCATCTTTCTACAAGCTCTTTTACGGGCTCTCCATAGTAATCAATCTCTGTTGTTTTGATCTGCAGAAGCTGGTACCATTTGATGAAAGCACCTATAAATACGATCAGCATCAGAATCATTGCGATTGCTGCCAAAGATGCCAGCAGATACTGTTCCTTCGGAAGGTAGATCGTTGTTACCTGGATATACCCGGCCCAAAAAGTGATTCCGGCCATAAATACCCCGGGAATGGCAGAGCACAAAGCATATTTCCCTCTTTTCATCCGGATCAGCATCGTTGTACAGACGATCAGTCCACAGGCTGCCAATAGCTGGTTGCTGATTCCAAACAGCGGCCAGATGCTGCTTACATTACCCGTAAAGACCAGATATCCCCATGCGAAAGTAAATAAAAGGCTGCTGATGATAATTCCGGGAACCCAGTTCTTATCATTGAATTTAGGAATAACTGAACCCAGCATTTCCTGCAAAAAGAAACGGCCTACTCTTGTTCCTGCATCAATGGCGGTAAGGATAAATACGGCTTCAAACATGATGGCGAAATTATACCAATATGCGGTCAGCTGGTCCATGTATGGGATCTTATTGAAAATATGAGCCATTCCTACAGCTAAAGATACAGCTCCGCCGGTTCTTCCGTGGAGTTCAATACCTATTTTTTGAGAATAGTAATCTATATCTACTCCGTGCAGTGATGGGTGTGCAGCAAGAAAAGCATCATAGGATTCTTTCGGAGTATTAATGGCAAAATAATCCCCGGGCATTAAAGTACATGCAGCAATTAAAGCCATTAAAGCCACAAAACCTTCCACAAGCATAGCGCCGTAGCCTACAAAAAGGATTTCTCTTTCTTTATTAAGCATTTTAGGAGTAGTTCCCGTTGCAATAACCGCATGGAAACCTGAAATAGCGCCACATGCAATAACAATGAAAATAAAAGGAAGTACCGGCCCGCCTATAACAGGTCCGCCACCATTCACAAATTCAGTGAGTGCAGGCATCTGGATTGTTGGGTGAATGACAATAACCCCTACAGCCAGCATGATGATCGTTCCTATTTTCAGATAGGTGGACAGGTAGTCTCTGGGTACCAGAAGCAGCCACACAGGAAGTACAGAAGCCAGAAAACCATACAGAGGTATAGCAATGGAAATTGTTTTTATATCCCACGAAAACAGGTTATTCATCGTTTCATTCTGCATCAGGCTATGACCTCCGATAATTCCTGCCACTAAAAGAATACCGCCTAAAATACTGGCAAAAAGCACACTGTTTTTTCTGTATCTCATGATAAGACCCATGATCACAGCGATAGGCATTGTGATCACAACGGTAAAAAGAGACCACGAGGCTTCATGCATCGCATTGATACAGGCGAGTGACAAACCAGCCAGTGTAAGAATCAGGATAAATAAAATGGCAAAACCGGCAACCGTTCCTGTTGCCTTACCTATTTCTTTAGAGGCAATAGTAGCCAGACTCTGTCCTTTATGCCGTACTGAAGCAAATAAAACCACCATATCATGTACGCCGCCACCAAGTACACATCCGATCAGGATCCATAATGCACCAGGCAAGTAACCGAACTGGGCAGCCAGTACAGGCCCGACTAAAGGTCCGGCAGCGGCAATAGCAGCAAAATGATGCCCGAAAAGCACATTTTTATTAGTCGCCACATAATCCTTACCGTCGGCAAATTCTACTGCCGGAGTAGTGTTTTTATCATTAAGCCGAAGTACTTTATTGGCAATGAAAATACCGTAAAAACGGTAGGCAATTGCAAAAACCAGTACCGAGACAAAAATCAGGGTGAGCGCATTGGTATTATTCAGAAAATCCATATCATCTGTTTTTTTAGAATGAATAATTAAAAATATCGGATATTTTGTTAAGAATAACCTAAACAAAAGCCAAGTTAATTATTTATTGATAAAAAATAATGAAATGTATAGTAATCTAGCAATTTTATAAATTATTATTTAAATTAATAATATATTATGCTGATTCTGAATATTTATCGGCTATTCTTTGTCGGGCCGTGTATATTATTTTGTTTGAGAAACGATAAAATCCACCATCTGGTCAGTAAGCCTGTCCATATAAGCTTTATCTGTCGTTCCGAAACCATGTACCCCGTTTTCTACAATGATCAGGTTATTCTGAATGTTTTCTCTTCTGAGTTTTCTGTGAAGCTTTCTGGACTGTTTAATAGGAACTACCTTATCCTTATTTCCCTGCACAATCAATGTAGGAACACCTCCCGGGACATAGGTTATAGGAGAAATGGTCTTGAAATAGTCTATGACTTTTCTTTTCTCTTTTTTGATGTCATAACCGGATAATCCCCTCACCAGATCCGTTCTGAGATCCACGATTTTTTTTGCTGCCAGTCCGAAAAAAAATACCGGAACTTTTCCAAGCCGCGTATGCAGCAGTTTGTTCATATCGGAAGGGCCGTAGTGGTTGATTACAAAATTTACTTTTGCAGAATACGAAGAAAGTTCCGGGCTTCCTGCAAATTCATTGTCCGGTGTATAGGCTGCAAGCATCGACAGGTGTGCCCCTGATGAAGTCCCAAAAAAACCAATATTGTCCGTGTCAAAACGATATCTGTCTGCATTCTTTCTTACCCATCTTACTGCATCTTTAGTGTCCTGCAGAGGGAGAGGAAAATGAATACTGTCATTCAGAAGTGTATAATCGATACTGATGACTGCATACTTTTTGTCCAGAAGTTTTGAAATAAATGTTTCAATATAGCTTCCGTCCCTTACTGTTTTATCACCTTTTACCCATGCTCCTCCGTGGACATAGATAACAACAGGTATTTTATCATTTGAACCGGTTTTCGGGATATAGATGTCCAGCGAAACAGGAATTCCTTTTGCATTGTTCTTATAGATAATATTCTCTGATACTGCCGATATTTTTGGCAGAAGACTGCTTTTTGGAGTTATTGGCTCAATTTGATTTTGTGAATAAATTAAACTAGATAATCCTAAAAAGATAACAAAAAACAGGTTTATTGAAAACCTGTAGATTGATATGTTGTTTAGTAATGATTTCATAGAATACTTTTTGTGGTGGTGTGTTATTTTACTAACTCCTCAAAAAGTTTACCAAACGTCTTTTCCAGGTCTTTGGATTTTCCCGGATGAGGTCTGGATGTCTGGACGGAAGAGCTTCTTACAGCTGTCAGCCATCGGAAACGTTCCGGAACATCCATCAGAGCGATGGGGCCTCCTTCCTTATCTCCGTTGGCGATTTTTTGAAAGCTTTCAAGATTCCGGATAATATCATCATAATCCAGTTTGCTGTGCATGAGACTGAATTTATCAGGACATAAGTAAAACTCCATACGGATAAACTTTTCCTTTTTGGAAAACATCACAAGGCCTATATTGAAAAATTCTTCTCTCTCAACTTTCGGTACCAGACGTATTACAGCGTATTCGTATATTTTATCCTCTTGCATTTTTAGCTTCGTTTACAAAGATTTGAGAATTTTCTAACCTGGTTTTCAGGAACTGGAAGTAGATCTCTCGGATCTCTTCAGGAGTTTCATCGGCATCATCCCAGTGGAGCCAGTCTTCAGGAATTAAATTGACAATTTCCCTGAACAGATTGTCATTCAATACTTCATGAGCAAACCGATCAGCTTCATCCAGCATTTTTGCTTTCGGGAGCAGTACATGATCTTTCACATATTTGAACGGAGTCTTTGCAGCCGTATCAAAATTCTGCCACGAATGATGGAAATAAAACGAAGCACCGTTATCAATAACCCAAAGTTCTTTATGCCACATCAAAAGATTGGTATTTTTAAAAGTACGGTCAATATTTGTAATGAAGGCATCCAGCCATACGATCTTGGAGGCCAGAAGAGGATCAATTTTTACTCCGGGATCATAGGTGATAGAACCCGAAAGATAATGCAGACCCAGATTCAGCCCTTCCGAAAATTTCAGTAAATCCTGAATTTCCTCATCCGCTTCTGTTCGTCCAAAATCAACGTCAAGATTAACAAATACCAGTTCAGGGATCTTCAGACCCAGAGCTTCCGTGATTTTGCCACCCAAGAGTTCGGAGATCAGCATCTTTACTCCGTGGCCTGCGCCCCGGAATTTCAGTACATATTTAAAGTCATCATCAGCT
Source organism: Chryseobacterium sp. NFX27 (assembly GCF_049887855.1). NCBI lineage: Bacteria > Pseudomonadati > Bacteroidota > Flavobacteriia > Flavobacteriales > Weeksellaceae > Chryseobacterium > Chryseobacterium sp. NFX27. Next base: position 22,905 of record NZ_JAGEKK010000018.1, read on the forward strand.
TCTGCCAAAGCAGGAAGAGATCCGCCCTCTCTTAAGGGCAGGATGTAACGTGTGACGGTTACCGTTCTTAAATCCAGCATACCGCAAAAATAAGGTTATTTTTATAACTATTTAATCAATTCCGGTACAGAAGATTAACTTTTCTCAGCTAAAAATTTTTCATTATATTTCGGTTAATGTGAATACTGCAAACAGCATTGCTATTTAAGAATCATAATTAATTTTATATGGAATTGATAAAAAAGCTTAATATAAAACTGGAAAATGCGGAAACCCGGGATTTTCTTGCCGATGCCATTTATCCTGAAACTGATAAAAAGCTGCCGTTAGTGATCTTTGTTCATGGGTACAAAGGCTATAAAGACTGGGGAGCCTGGAACCTGATGGCGGAAAAGTTTGCTGAAGCGGGCTTTTTCTTTGTAAAATTCAATTCATCCCATAACGGAACCACAGTTGAAGATCCACACAATTTTAGTGATCTGGAAGCTTTTGGGAACAATAATTATTCAAAAGAACTTTCCGATCTGGGAGTTGTGATCGACCAGTTTGTGAAAGATCCATATGTAGATGATCAAAGAATAATTCTGATAGGACACAGTAGAGGAGGAGGGATTTCCATTATCAAAACATTTGAAGATGAAAGAATCAACGGTCTTATTACACTGGCAAGTGTAGATACTTTAGAACGTTTTCCAAAGGATGAAGCTTTGGAAAGCTGGAGGAAGGAAGGCGTGTATTATGTGCTGAACGGAAGAACAAAACAGGAAATGCCACATTATTACCAGTTTTATGAAGACTTTGAAAAGAATGTTCACCGTTTTGATGTGGAAAGAGCTACGGAAATGGCCAAAGCTTTTGTGCTGATCATCCATGGAACTAATGACGAAAGTGTCAGTGTGAAGAATGCGGAACACCTTCATATTCTCAATCCTAACTCAGAACTGTTCTTAGTGGAAAATGCGGATCATACGTTCGGATCAAAAGAGCCCTGGACGGAAAAAGAGCTTCCTCACAGTCTGAATATTGTTACAGAAAAGTGTATTGATTTTATCAATGAAAATTTGAAATAAAAATTCAGCCTAAAATCTCCAACTAGCTCTGTGAGATTCGTGCAGTCAGTGAGAGTTATTAACGCAAAATTTTAAGATCTGAATGAATTATTTGAGCAAGCAAAGGAGTAATCAATAAGTTGATCTGATGAAGCGTGTTGTTTGGCAATTTAATTTTATAGCTAAGAAATAAAATAATAAAACCAGCCCGATAAGACTGGTTTTATTATTTTGACTTGTTATTATACTGTTAAAAGCGTCCAGGCTTCTTCAATCCTGCTTTCCAGCAGTAATTTCTGAGCGTTTTTATGAACATTCTCATCTGCATGGAAATCACCTGCAGGCAGTATTTCTACATTGGCAAGCATTCCCAGGTCATTTCCTGTAAATATCCTGCTGTATTTAATGGAATCCGGCAGAAGATCAAATCCGATTCCTTTTGTGACCAATGGTTTCGGAACCTCAAAAAGGCTGTTCTCATTGCTTCTGGAATACCAGTTTCCTCCCAAACGGGCTACCATATCAAGCTTTTGCTGATCCAAGTTTCCAGCTTCATTCAGATATTCTTCCCTGATATGAATTTTCTGAACCTCACAGATCACAAGATTTCCTGCACCCCCCTGATCTCCAAGAGACTTTATTTCTAAAACTTTACATTCAAAGTTGACAGGGCATTCTTCAATCAGTTTGGGCTTTACCAGATCTGCGTCTTTCATGGTCAGGCCTGATTTGATAAATTCATTGACTCCGGTTTCGTATTCTGTAGAAGCTAAAGAAATCTGCTGTACAATTGGAAAATTCACCGTTCCAATTACTACTTCAGGAACTTCTAAAACATTTTCCAGGGTATGCTTAGTGGTATTGTCCCGTACTCTCCTCGATGGTGAAAAAATCAACACGGGTGGAACTGTACTGAACATATTAAAAAAGCTGAACGGAGATAGATTGATAATTCCGTTTTTATCTACTGTAGAGGCCAGAGCAATGGGACGCGGAGACACAGCGGTCTGCATGATCGTCTGGAGCTGTACAGGGGACAATTCGGAGGGTATTACTGTTTTCATTGTTTTCTCTTTAACACTTAAGTTAATTTAGTTTCTTGCTTCTGTTTCACAAGAGCACTTAAGTTTTTGAAAATCATAGATTTTCATTCTTTTGGTAGATCTTTAAAAGATTTGGCAGCAAAAAACTCACAGCCTTCATGATATAAGTTGGTAACATTAAAATTGACCAATATTGAACGAGGCACTTTTAAAAGATGCATATAATTCATTGTTTGAGCTTTATGAATCTGATGAATTTCAGAAACAGATTTTAATTCTAAAACAATTAAATTTTCAATTAGAAAATCACATTTTAACTTACAATCTATATACTGTCCTTTATAGATAAAAGGAATTTCAAGTTCACTTTGGTATTTTAACCCTAATAGATTAAATTCTTTTTCTAAACATTGGTGATACACTTCTTCATATAACCCTGGACCTGCCAATTTATGGACTTCTATACAAGCCCCAACAACCTTATAAGAAAGTTCGTTAATCAATTTTTGTGTAACCATAATAGATATTATGAAAATCAGAGATTTTCAAACTAAAGTGAACTTAAATATTCATTATCATTTAGCTCAACAGACTTAAGTGTTTATTTTAATATTAAACCGTTGGAATAATTTTACCGGAAACCTCACCAAAGCCAACTCTTACACCATCTTTTTCAGCCCAGGCTTTCATGGTAACCGTATCGTTATCTTCAATGAATTTTCTTTCCTGACCGTCTTTCAATTGTATAGGATTTTGCCCTCTCCAGGTCAGTTCCAGCATAGATCCGAAAGATTTTGGATCGCTTCCTGATATGGTTCCGCTGGCGTATAGATCTCCAACTTCCACATTACATCCGTTTACCGTATGATGTGCTAATTGCTGAGCCATATTCCAGTACATGAATTTATAATTACTTTCTGAAATCAAGTTTTCTTCGCCGTTTTCAGGTTGTAAATACACTTCAAGGTTGATATCATAATTTTTGTCACCTTCAAATTTTAAATAGTCTAAAACTTCAGGATCCTGCTTTGGAGAAGCTGTTCTGAAAGGTTCCAGCGCTTCAAGGGTAACTACCCACGGAGAAATAGATGAACCGAAGTTTTTACCAAGGAAAGGTCCCAGCGGAACATATTCCCATGCCTGGATATCTCTTGCTGACCAATCGTTGAATACGACCATTCCGAAGATGGCTTCTTCAGCATCCTTTGTAGAAATACTTTCACCCATTTCTGAGTTTCTGTTAAGAATGAAGGCCATTTCCAGTTCAAAATCAAGCTGCTTGCTTGGTCCGAAAACCGGTTTTTCAGCGTCAGCAGGTTTTGTCTGCCCTTTCGGACGGTTAATTTCTGTTCCTGAAACGACGATGGATGAAGCTCTTCCGTGATAACCTACCGGAAGATGTTTCCAGTTTGGAAGCAGGGCATTGGCAGGATCACGGAACATTTTTCCAACGTTGGTTGCATGTTCAATACTGCTGTAAAAATCGGTGTAATTCGGGATGTGCACAGGCATCATCATTTTTACTTTATCAAGATCGTAAAAGGCATCTGCAATGGTTTTTTCGTCCTTGGACAATATTGAACCTTCCTGTAGAAGTTCCTGAATTCTGGTACGTACTGCATTGGTTATAGGTTTTCCCAGTTCAATAAACTCATTGATGGTGTAGGCTTCAAAAATATTGTCGTCCAATCCTTCAATATTTTCAAAATATCCAAGATCATAAAGAGTGGCAAGATCAACGATCTGATCTCCGATCCTTGTACAGCATCCGATATATTCTTTATTAAAAACTGCTACTCCGAAAGGAATATTATGTATAGAAAAGTCTGAATCCGAAGAATATTCTACAAATGATTTCATAATTTTTTGGAATTAAATTAAAATGGTAAGATAACAAATCCATAAAGATCTCCTATCCTGATTCTGTGGGAATTATTTCTTTTTGGAATAAGAGGCTTCATCTATCCATCTGTCTTTGGTATTTACATCAATAAGATACAGGATATTATCCTGCCTGGTCAGCAGCAAAGTTTTGGTTACAGGCATCGGAACTTTCTTATTTTCAAGTTTATCTGCTCTTAGAGAAAGAATGTTCTTTTTCCTGATGATATCTCCTGTAAAAACGTTTGAACTGCTTTCACCGGTAGCTTTGTCATCAAAAACTTCTACATAGGTAGCTTCTTTTCCTTTGATAACAATAAAGTCTCTTTCCGTGTGATCCTCTGCATCTTTGATGAAGATGAACTTCTTATTGTCAATATTTACATTTTCAAGATGCTGATTGATGCCCTTTCTTTCTTCCAGACGGTTAAGAATTTCATTAAGGGTTCCATACTGAGCATTAAGCCCCAATGTTCCGAAAAATAAAATCCCGATAAAAAATTTTCTCATAATGTGTGTCTTTAAAAAAGTTTTGTCAAGACTCTTCATCCTGACAAAACTTAGTATTCTATATTTAAATTAAAGATTTCCTCTTCTTTCCTGCTCTCTTTCCAGTGCTTCGAACAACGCTTTGAAATTTCCGGCGCCAAAACTCTGTGCACCGTGTCTTTCAATGATCTCGAAGAACAGAGTAGGACGGTCTTCTACAGGCTTCGTAAAGATCTGAAGCAAGTATCCCTCTTCATCATGATCAATAAGGATGCCTAAGTCCTGTAATTTTTTAATATCTTCATCAATATGGCCAACTCTTTCAGGAACCATATCATAATAAGCCTCTGGTGGAGCTGAAAGAAACTCTACCCCACGTTTTTTTAATTCGGTTACGGTGTGGATGATATCCTTTGTCGCTACTGCGATATGCTGTACACCTTCTCCTTCATAGAAATCAAGATATTCTTCTACCTGAGATTTCTTTTTACCTTCTGCAGGCTCATTGATCGGGAATTTTGCAAATCCGTTTCCGTTGGACATTACCTTAGACATTAATGCAGAATACTCTGTATTGATCTGCTTATCATCAAAAGAAAGGATGTTTACAAAGCCCATTACTTTTTCGTACCATTCTACAGTAGGGATCATTCTGTTCCAGCCTACGTTTCCTACACAGTGGTCTACATATAATAAACCTGCTTCTTCAGGGTTATAGTTGCTTTCCCACTTTTCGTATCCTGGCATGAAAGCACCTTTATAGTTTTTTCTTTCGATAAACATGTGGATGGTTTCTCCGTATGTATAAATTCCGGACATTCTTACCTCACCGTTCTCATCCGTTACTGTTACAGGTTCCAAATATGGTTTTCCGCCTCTCTTGGTAGTTTCTTCGAACGCCTGGTAAGCGTCATCTACCCAAAGTGCCAAAACTTTTACTCCGTCGCCATGTTTTTTTACATGCTCGCTGACAGGGGAATCGGATTTAAGCCCTGTTGTTAATACCAGTCTTATTTTTCCTTGTTGAAGAACATAAGAAGCACGGTCTCTTACTCCTGTTTCAGGACCGGCATAGGCTACAGACTGAAACCCGAAAGCGGTTTTGTAATAATGGGCAGCCTGTTTAGCATTTCCTACATAAAACTCAATGTAATCTGTACCGTTGATCGGTAGAAAATTCTCAGCTTGAGCGATTTTTTCGGCAAACGTAAGTGTTGACATATTTCTATTTTTACTTTTATTTTTATGTATGCAAATTACAAAAATCTTAGAAATAGCAAAAGGATTGAAATGGATTCCTTGAATATAGTTAACATAATGTTAAAAAAGAGTTCATTTAAGTATATTTAAGTTTTCTTATAACGGAATTAGATGGCTATCTTTGAGATACAAAGAACAAGTGAAAAAAAAATATTTTCGAAACAGGAAAGCCGTAGAATCTTCTACGGCTTTCCTTATTTCTCGATTTCTACTTTTCTGTTGAGTCTTCCGGCGTCGGGATTATAGTTGTCCCAGATCTTCCAGACATTGCCTATTTTACGGATAAAATAGATCTGGGTATTAAGCTGGTTAACGAAATGTTCTTCACCGGTTTCTCCCACTTTGAACAAAAGGTTCCAGAACTCCTGAGTTTCCAGTATTTTCTTGTCAGGTTCATCAGTAACAAGGTGGATATCAAAAACTTCGTAGTTGGAACGGTTGTTTTTGGTGACCAGCTGAAATTCTCTTTCACACAATTCTCTGCTGAACTGTGAAGTTCTTTCTAAAAATGGTGAGCCGTCAAAAACCAGCTCTTTAAAAACTTCGGGTTTATGATCGGGAAAATTCTTATAAAATTCAAACGTGGTGGCACAGTAATCATATACTATTTTCGTAAGAAATTCCAGGCTGTCTGCCGGTTCTTCTTCCCGGTTGTTTAGCTTTAAGGACTGTATGTAATTATTTAAATCTTTATAGCCCAGGAAAATACAAATCTTGTCCAGAGTTTTTAAAAACCTGAGGTCATTATGGGTTTTGTCCTGATAGTCATTTTCGAAAAAGCGCTGGAGAGTAACATGTGATATTGTATTTCCTATTTCAAATTTTTTTCCGCCTTTCAGTTCTTCAGCGTCAGACAATTCATCTTTTATAATTTCAGAAAGAATAATATAATGGCTCCTTTTCCATTCACTCACATTCCCTAAAACAGAATTTCTTACTTTTGAATGCTTTTCAACTTCTTCTCTAATCGAATTATATATAGTTTTCAATTTCCTTTGGTTTTGAATGAGTTTATCAAAAACACTGCCAAATGTTAATGTTTTTTTAAGAGCCGTTTTGCTTTCGTTGATAATATATTGGCTTTACTTATGATAAATTATTCATGATAAAAAACAAAATATAGTATTCATTACTGCTTAAATCGTTCATAAGCAGCTCTTTCCAGCATTTCCCTGTCATCCGGATGTGCGATACTGATAAGTTCCTGAGCTCTCTGACGGAGATTTTTACCATATAAATAAGCTGTGCCGTATTCCGTGACTACATAGTGAATATGTCCTCTTGTTGTAACAACCCCGGCCCCTTGTTTGAGAAAAGGAACGATCCTTGAAACTCCTTTTTTGGTTCTTGAGGTAATGGCAATAATAGGTTTTCCGTCTTCACTCAAGGCTGCCCCTCTCATAAAGTCCATCTGGCCACCGATTCCGCTGTACTGCAATGTTCCGATGGAATCTGCACATACCTGTCCCGTGAGGTCAATTTCAATGGCAGAATTGATGGCAACCATTTTCTTGTTTCTCATAATATTGATCGGGAAGTTCACATCGCTAACGTCTTTGAATGCAAAAACAGTATTGTCATCCACATAATCGTAGAGTTTTCTTGTTCCGAAGCAAAAGCTTGTTATGGTTTTATTATCATTATAGCCTTTATACTTGTTATTGATCACATCATTTTTGATCAGGTCTATAACCCCGTCACTAAGCATTTCCGTATGAACGCCCAGGTCTTTGTGATTGGTTAAACATTTTAGTACGGCATCAGGAATCGTTCCGATACCCATTTGTAGTGTTGATTTGTCTTCAATAAGTTCAGCCACATTCTTTCCGACAAGCATTTCCTCCGGACCTACTTTTGAACCGTAATCTACGGTTGGAAGCTCTTCTTCATGCCATACCAGCTTATGGATTCTGCTGATGTGAATCATTCCGTCTCCGTGCGTTCTTGGCATTAAGGGATTCACAATGGCAACAATAAGTTTAGCAGTATCAACAGCTGCTCTTGCAACATCCACAGAGGTTCCTAAGGTACAGAAACCATGTCTGTCAGGTGGTGAAACAGTTACCAGAGCAACATCCAGAGGCAGAATGTTTTTTCTGAACAGAATGGGGATCTCGCTTAAGAAAACGGGAACGAAATCTCCCCGCTCCGAGTTTACAGCATCCCGTACCGGGGTTGATACAAATAATGAATTAACAAAAAAGCTTTTTTTGTATTCGGGCTTTGCAATTTCTACGTTTCCCTGTTGGGTAATGGAAACCATTTCTACATTTTCCAGTCGGTGAGACTGTCTTGCCAGCTCGTCAATAAGATAATTTGGAGTACAGGCGCTTCCGTGGAAAAATACGCGGTTTCCGCTTTTTACAGTATATATGGCTTCTTCTGCACTAATATAATTGTACATAATGAAATTTTTTATGTGTGATTTTTATTCCTGAGAACGGTCTTCCATAGTTTTATCAGATTCTTCCAACCATGAGGTTTTATAGGAAGGATCTTCCACCTTTAAAGCCTCTTCCGTAATTTTCAACGGACGGAAAGGGTCTACCATTACCGCATATTCTTCAGTGAACTTTTTGCCGATACTTCTTTCCATAGCTCCCGGATGAGGCCCGTGTACAATTCCTCCGGGATGTAGGGTAAAGTCCATCAGGTCGATATGATTACGGCTCATAAAATCCCCTTCTGTATAGAATAAAACCTCATCAGAATCAATGTTCGAGTGGTTATAAGGAGCCGGAATAGCCAGTGGGTGATAGTCATACATTCTGGCGCAGAACGAGCAGACTACAAAATTATGGCCTTCAAAATTCTGGTGTACGGGAGGTGGCTGGTGAATCCTTCCTGTGATCGGCTCAAAGTTTTTAATATTGAATTTATAAGGATAAAAATATCCGTCCCATCCTACAACATCAAACGGATGCGTTGCATAGATGAAGTCCGTGATCTGGTTTTCTTTTTTTACTTTAATTAAAAATTCTCCTTTTTCATCTTTAGGTTCTTTGAAAACCGGCGCAATCATATCTCTTTCGCAGAAAGGAGAATGTTCCAATAGCTGCCCGAATTCATTTCTGTAACGTTTCGGAGTGTAAATAGGAGAGTGGCTTTCAAGCACAAAAAATACGGTGTCTTCTGATTTCAGCTCCACCTGATAGATAGTTCCTCTCGGAATAATAAGATAATCTCCGGTAACAAATTCCAGATCTCCAACAAATGTTTTCAGGATGCCAGTTCCCTGATGAACATATAAAAGCTCGTCACATTCTGCATTTTTATAGAAATAATCCATGGATTTTCTGGGTTTTGCCAATCCCATTTTCAGGTCATTGTTCATCAGAAGGATCTTCCTGCTGTCCATAAAATCATCTTCCGGTGTTACATTCATTCCTTTGAACATTCTCGGAGCAACGTTTTTTTCCACCGCGATTTTTGGAGTTACATCTTTTGCCGGCCCAATTGATTTGATCTGCGTAGGGCGGTGTGTATGGTAGAGCAATGAGGAAATTCCGTGAAAACCTTCCGTTCCGAAAAGCTGTTCATAGTAAAATTTATCTTCCGGCGATTTGAAAATCGTATGTCTTTTTGGTGGGATATTACCCGCTTGATGATATCTCATTTTACTTTTTATATCTTGTTTCTCAAATTTAATCATTTTTCGTGAATTCATTCCAACAACATTTGTCATGGTGTTTTGTAATTCAAAAATAATTGTTAGATTTGTCTAACAATTTTAATTTCATGAAACGAATACTATTTTCTGTTACTCTTTTATCTTCTTTTTGTTTTTCTCAGGAGACAGACAGTCTTACTGTACAGCAAACCATAAAAAATGACTCTGCACTAATTGCTAAGGGAAAAATGAAGACAAGCAGTATTGAAGATGTTGTGATTACCGGAACTATAAAGCCTTTCAGCAGATCAAAAAGTCCTGTGGCCGTAGAGGTTTACAGCCAGAAGTTTTTTCAGAAAAATCCCACTCCGAGTATTTTTGAGGCCATCGCAATGGTGAATGGGGTAAAACCACAGCTCAACTGTTCAGTCTGTAATACAGGCGATATCCATATCAATGGCCTGGAAGGGCCCTATACAATGATCCTGATCGATGGAATGCCTATTGTGAGCTCACTTTCAACAGTATACGGCTTAAGCGGAATTCCCAACAGCCTGGTGGACAGAATTGAAGTGGTAAAAGGTCCCGCTTCTTCTATTTACGGCTCTGAGGCAATGGGTGGAGTAATCAACATTATCACCAAAAATGCATTGACCGCTCCTAAATTAAGTGTAGATCTGATGACGAGCACCTGGAGTGAAAATAATCTTGATGTTTCAACAAAATTTAATATTGGGAAAAACGCTGCGTCTTTACTGAGTTTCAATTATTTCAGCTTTCAAGAAAAGATAGATCAGAACAAAGACAATTTTACGGATGCAGCATTGCAGAGCCGAATTTCTGTTTTTAATAAATGGAATTTTAAAAGAAAGGAAAACCGTCAGGCAAGTTTTGCACTGAGATATTTATATGAAGACCGTTTCGGAGGTGAAATGCAGTGGAACAGATCTTACCGTGGAAGCGGGGATGTATACGGAGAAAGTATTTATACCAACAGAGCGGAAGTGTTTGGCTTGTATCAATGGCCTTTAAAAGAATATATCGTTACCCAGTTTTCTTATAATTATCATGATCAGAACTCTTTTTATGGGAGTAATCCCTATGATGCGCTTCAAAAAGTGGCTTTTGCACAGACCTATTGGAGCAAAAAGCTCGGGCAGCACGATCTGACAGGAGGAATTACTTTTAAAAGGACATTTTACGATGATAACACACCCGGCACCTTATCCGGAGACGGAGTCACCAATGCACCGATGAAATCGCCAATCTGGGGAGCCTTTGTACAGGACCAGTGGGAAATTAATGAGAAGCATACTTTGCTGGTCGGCTACCGTTTTGACTATGATAAAATTCACCATGAAGTACATTCACCAAGGTTGGCATGGAAATTTTCCCCTAATCCCTATCATACACTGAGATTCAACTTTGGAACTGGCTTCCGGGTGGTCAATCTCTTCACAGAAGATCATGCTGCACTGACCGGTTCCCGTGAGGTAGTGATCAAATCTGATCTGAAGCCTGAGAGATCTGTCAACGGGAATCTAAATTATATCTGGAAAATTCCGGTGGGAAGCCGTATGCTTCAGCTGGATGCCTCAGCATTTTATACCTATTTCAGCAATAAGATCGTAGGAGATTTTAATACCGATCCGGATAAAATTATCTATGACAATCTTCAAGGATATGGAATTTCCAGAGGAGCTTCCATGAATGTGGACTTCAGCTTCAGTTTTCCTTTAAGTATCAATTTAGGAGTGACTTATCTTGATGTGTATCAGAAGTTTGATGGAGAAAAAGAAAAATCACAGCAGCTGCATGCGCCGAAATGGAGTGGAACTTATAACCTTTCCTATAAGTTTGCGAATGACCTGACTGTAGATTTTACAGGACAATTCTACGGACCGATGAGACTTCCTGTGCTACCGGATGATTACCGGCCTGAATATTCACCTTTTTATTCTCTGGCCAATATCCAGGTTTCAAAAAGTTTCAGATCCGGCTTTGAGGTATACTGCGGGGTGAAAAACCTGTTCAATTTTACACCGAAAGATCCCTTAATGAGACCGTTTGACCCTTTTGATAAAAATGTAAACGATCCGGTAAATAACCCGAACCATTATACTTTTGATACTGCTTATGGCTATGCACCGATGCAGAAGATCAGAGGGTTTCTGGGAATAAAATATACTTTGAAATGAAAACTTTTATTTTATTTTTAATGTTAGTGCCCTGTTTTTATCTGTGTCAGATGAAGACAGGCACTTTTTCTGAACTTGAAACATGGATGAAAAAAGATCCGAAACCAATTATTATCCATTTGTATACAGACTGGTGTTCGGTCTGCAAAATGGAAAAGCATAGGTTGAATAAAGACAGGGAAACTGTGGACCTGATCAATGAAAATTTTTATCTGGTCAATTTTGAGGCTGAAAAAACGAAAGAAAAGATACAGTTTCAGGGAAAAGAATTTGGATATCTGCCGAATGGAAGCTCTGGAATTCATGAACTGGCTTTGGCCTTGTCTAAAAATAAGGATAAGCCTGTTTATCCTTTGTGGATTGTTCTGGATAAAGACCGGAAGTTAGTATATTATCATGAAGGGATAATGACACCTGAAATGATGAAGCAGAAATTATTGGAAATTTCTGCTTTGTAGGTGTTTTTTCTCTCGCAGATTTTTCTTGTTGTGAAAAATTTGTATTATGAAAAATCCTTTAAATCTTTAAATCCTTCAATCTTTAAATTAAATCCTCGGCATCAATAAGTACTGCCAGCTGAATACACGGTTCGTCAGAACGGTTGCTCCATGCATGATTGGTTCCTCTCTGAATAACAATATCTCCTGGCTTGAGAAGCGTTTCACCTTCGTCCATGATCAGGTAAAGTTCCCCCGAAAGAATAATAATATAATCTAAAGTCTGTGTCCGGTGCATCATAGGATGAGGTTCCCCGGCTTTGAATTCCACACCGAGATCTTTGTCCGGTGGAATGACAACATATCGGAAGTATGTGCCGTTTTTAGGGGTTTGTGGAAATCCTGTATTGGGAATTCTGGTTTCAAAATCCAGTCCGGCCGGCATTTTCTGCGTATTCCAGATATCTGAAATAATCAGGCCTGGAAGATGTTCCACGGCATTTTCTGTCTGCTGATCTTCAATAATGACAGATTTCCCGTTTTTTATGCCTGTGACAACACGTCTAGGTATTGTATTCATATCTTAATGTTTCATGATTAATTTGTGACCCTGAGTTTCATTGTTTTTAAGAATAGAATGGGCTTTTAAAACCGTATCCAGAGAAAGATCTCCTATTATTTTATAATTTGGCGGGCTGATCGTTCCGTTTTCGATAAGTTTTGAAATGTTCTCTAGACCTCCTTTATAATATTGATAATCTTTGTTCATACTGTAGGAATAATTGGAAATATTCATAATCAGAATTCCTTTATTGAAGAGGATTTCATGGGCATCTTTAGAAACCAGTGCAGTGACATCTGTATACGTACCGTTAATTTTCAAAACCTCTGCCGTGATTTCAGACATATAATTTCCAACAAGATCAATTCCGAAGTCGAAAAGATCACCGTTATTGGCCTTTAAAAGCTTTGTTGCAAGATCTTCCTCTTTATAACTGATGATCTGATCACTTTTTAAACCCAATCCAAGAAGAATCTGTCTGTTTTCTTCACTTCCAACTGTAGCGGTAACCTTTTGGAACTGATGAGCCATTAAAAATTTAATAACAAAAGAACCAACTCCACCTGTTGCTCCCGTAACGAGAACAGAGTCATTGTGGTTCAGTTGTAAACGGTTAAAATTTGTAATGCTGTAAGTCCCGCAGAGGGAATACCGGCAGCCTGCTCAAAAGAAATATTTTTGGGCTTAAATGCTGCAATGGCTTCCGGAACAGCAATATATTCGGTATAGGTACCGCTGCTTCCCATGGAGCCACTTCCACAATACACTTCGTCTCCGATATTGAACTGATGGGCATCCGCTCCTTTTTCGACAACAATTCCTGATAGCTCACGGCCTAAAATGGGTGATTTGAGAAGTCTCCGCTCCAGTTCGTTTTCAATCATCTGATAATCGATAGGATTGAAACCGCTGGCCTTGATCCGAATCAGAATTTCGTGATCCTTTAGTATTGGCTTTTCTATTACAGCATCTTCAAGCTGGAAATTTTTATTTAATGTAATAGCTTTCATAAAAATAATTTGATAAACAAATGTAGAAAGAGAATAGTTTATATTTGCTACCAGTTAACTATTGGTAACCAGTTACCTTAATGAAACTATTATGGCAAAAATCATAGAAAACGGGATAGAAAGAGAAGCGAGCTGTACAGAAGAACTATTCGCTATGCGCGACAGTCTCGATGTTTTGGGTGGGAAATGGAAACTGATGATTCTACGCTACCTGACCAACAGAACCGATCAGCAGATTCATTTCAAAAAGCTGCAGCGCGGAATAGATGGAATCTCGGCTAAAATGCTCAGCAAAGAACTGAAAGAACTGGAAATCAATCTTCTGATCACAAGAACCATTCAGGATACAAAACCGATCACGGTGGTGTATGCCGTCACAGAATACGGAAAATCAGTTTTACCGGTAACCGAAACTCTGGTGAATTGGGGAATCCTCCATAGAGAGAAGATCAAAGAGTCGATGAGTTAGTTCTATTTAAAAATTGAATAATTTAAAGATTTAAAAATTTTCCGCAGTATAGATATTTCACAAAAAGAAAAATTTGTGTCAATTTAGTGGAAAAATAACCTGTCATTGCGAACCTTTAGGTGAAGCAATCTCAAAAAGCGATTATTTCCTGAGATTGCTTCGTCTCTTCTGAACTACATTTGCAGACCTACAGTCTGTTCATAATAACAAATTACTTTAAAAGAACAGCAATAATAGCCAGTATCGCTGGCAATGCCTGTACGAAAAATATCTTTTTTGTCGCAGAAATAGCCCCATAAATTCCAGCTACAGCCACGCATCCCAAAAAGAATAATGCTATATTATCCTGCCATTTCGGATCTTCAATTAAAAATGACCAGATGAGCCCTGCAGCAAGAAAACCATTATAAAGTCCCTGGTTAGCGGCCAGACCTTTGGTAGGTTTGAACATTTCTGCCGGCAGTGCAGCTTTGAATACTTCCTTTCCTTTGGTTTCCCAGGCGAACATTTCCATCCACAGGATATAAATATGTTCCAGTGCAACGATGGCGATCAGAATTTTAGCGACGAGTTCCATGATTTAATGTTTTTTGACATTGTAAAACTAAAAAAATAAAGTTAAGTTTGGTTACTCAATTGTAAAGATGGATACTTTCAAAGCACATTTAAATAAATTTATTACGGTCACTGATGAAGAATATGCTTCCATACTTTCTTTTTTTAAGGAGATAGAAGTGAAAAAAAAGCAGAGTCTAATGCTTCAGGGTGAAATTTGCAGATCAATGTATTTTGTGTCTGTCGGATGCCTGAGAAAGTTTTTTGTGAACGAAAAAGGAACGGAACAGACGACTGAATTTGCGATAGAAAACTGGTGGATTACAGATACTTTTGCCTATGAAAGACAGATGAAATCAGATTTCTGTATTCAGGCAGTGGAGCGTTCTTCCATTATTGCTATTGATCTTCATCAGCAGGAGCTTCTTTTAGAAAAACATCCGGTTATGGAACGGTATTTCAGAATGGTTTACCAAAGGGCTTATGCGGCTTCAGAAAGACGGATCCGTTACCTGTATGAGATGTCCCGGGAAGAGCTGTATGTGCATTTCAGCACCCTGTACCCCTGGTTTATTCAAAGGATACCACAATATCTGATTGCTTCTTTCCTGAATCTTACCCCGGAATATCTGAGCGAAATCAGAGCAAAATTACGTTCTTAAACCAGTTTAAGATTTTTACGGATAATAAGTCGGAGATTTGTCATGTTATTAAAAGTCAATATTATGACAGACAAAAATGTTTATTTTCCACAGTTGTTTCTAAGACTTGCCATTTCTGCGACCATGCTTTCTGCAGTAGCGGACAGGTTGGGTTTCTGGGGCAAAGATTCTGCGTGGGGAACCTGGGAAAACTTTGAAATCTACACCAGGAAACTTACTTTTTTTCTTCCGGAAGATTTAAGCGTATTTTCTGCTTATGCCGCGACTTTTTTGGAAATACTTTTTCCACTGATGTTGCTTTTAGGCTGGAAAACCAGGATCGCAGCTTACGGGGCGGGTTTTCTGCTGTTGTTCTTTGCCTTGTCTATGACCATGGCATCAGGAGTTAAAGCTCCTCTGGATTACTCTGTATGGGTAGGAAGCGCCGGAGCCTTTTTACTGGCTGTTCAGCCGAAATATTTCTTTAGTATAGATCATTTAACCAACAAATTATAATATTATGAGCGCAAGATTAAATATTGCCAACGTAGATTCAGCCGCGTATAAAGCGATGCTTGGACTGGAAGGATACCTTCAGACTATTTCTTTAAACCACATTGAAAAGGAATTAATCAAGATCAGAGCTTCACAGATCAATAAATGTGCTTTCTGTCTTGATATGCACACAAAAGATGCCCTTAAGTACGGTGAAACCACTCAAAGAATTTTCATCCTTAACGGCTGGAGAGAAGCGAAAGATTTTTTCACAGAAGAAGAGCAGGTACTTTTGGCTATGACAGAAGAAATTACTCTGATCAGTGATAGAGGGCTTACAGAAGAAACCTTCCAGAAAGCAAAACAGTATTTTGATGATGCAAAAATTGCACAGATCATTATGGCTATTGTAACCATCAATGCATGGAACAGAATTGCAGTAAGCACGCATCTGGAAGTGCCAAAATAGTTTTCTCTTTATTAACACAGCTAAAGCTCTCATTTTGAGAGCTTTTTTATTTTTTTGATAGTTTTCGTATTGGGCGGGCCATTATTGGAGGTAAAATACAGTCTCGAATTTTTCATCATAAAATTATTTTCACAAAAAATAATTCATACTATCGTTAATTTTCTAATATTTATTCTTATGCTATTTGTAACATTTTTGATGTTTTACTACTAACTGTGCACATCAATAAAAAAATAATATGAAAAAAACAACTACATTTATTAAGGCTTTAGCCTTCACATTATCTGTTGGTATTGCTCCGCTCGTTCTGGTAAATGCGCAAGAGAAAAAAACAGAATTGTCCCTACAAGATTTACCCAAGATTTCTACATCTTCAGCAATGGGGAATTTTTATGCAGATTTTAACGGGCAAAATGTTTCAACAGAGTTTTTCATGACGAATTTTAAGAAATGGCTGGGAACGGACAGTAACCATACTTTTGAATCCGTAAGTGTTACAACGGATGAATTGGGAATAAAGCACTCCGTTTTTCAACATTTCTATAAAAATGTGAAAGTAGCTGATGAATTGATCCTTGTACATGAAAAAGATGGGAAAATAACTTATGTAAACGGAGAACTGACTGCAAATATTAACCTGACTATTCAGCCACCGCTTGCGAAAGCTGAAGTGGAAAATATTGTAAATGCCGATATGAAAGCACCAAATGTTACCTTTGATGAATTTGATCAGGTAATTACAAAAGTGTATTCCGGCAGAGGTGTGGATTTACACCTAGTATCGCAAATTAATGCTTTATCATTAAAAACTTTACAGGGATACATGTACTATGTAGATAATGCAACAAAGAAAGTTGTTAAGAAACTGGAGAGGATTCATAATCATAATATACAACCGTCCATTAACAATATTTCTCCTTTAAATAAAGTGCCTCCTACAGGCAATACATCTTTTACCAGTCCACTGGCAGACACTCCTTCTACAAGTGCAACTTTTTATAAAGGAAATCAGGCAGTTACTGTAGATTCTTATGACGGTTCTTATCGTTTAAAAGATAATGCGAGAAATATTCATACACTGGACGGAACCGGATGGGACGGTAATGGAAGCGCGGCTGTAGGTTTAACTGGAAATATTACAGAATATACCAACAGTACAGCCAATTATACGGCTACAGCTACTAAGCCTGCAGTAGATGTTCATTGGGGTATGGAGAAAGCAAAAGATTATTATATCACCAGACATAATAGAAACAGTTATGACGGCAACGGCTCTATCATCCGAAATTATTATAACATAAATTTTGGAACGGCAGCAGCACAAAATGGTGCCAATGCAGCAGCAATAGATACTCAGGGAATTGTAGCAATGGTTTATGGTAGCGGAATATTTTCTCAGACAGATCCTAACAACCCGGCAAACAATATTACAAATTCTACAGCCTATTTTAATCCATTTGTAGGAATTGATGTAGCCGGACATGAATATTCTCACCTTATGGTAAGCAGAACGGCTAATTTAGCATACCAGGCAGAATCAGGTGCATTGAATGAATCTTTTGCAGATATGTTTGGTGCTGCCATAGAATTTTATTCGGGGATTAGCCCTAACTGGAATATAGGTGAAGGAATTCCTAAACCTGCTTTAGGATTTACATTTCTTAGAAGTATGTCAAACCCTAACTCTGGTCCTGCAGCTTTGAATTCTCAACAGCCGGATACCTATACAGGAACCTATTGGACTGTTCCGACGCCTCCATATAATCAGGCTAATGACCATGGAGGTGTACATAGAAACAGTGGTGTAGGGAATTACTGGTTTTACTTATTGTCTGTGGGCGGTTCGGGAACCAATGATAAGGGAACTGCATTTAATGTTACCGGGATCACGATCCAAAAAGCAGAAAAAATTGCATTCAGAACTTTGACTACCTATCTGACGGCAAACAGTGGTTATATCAACGCTTACGATCAGTCAAAGCAGGCTGCTATTGATCTTTATGGCGCAGGTTCCAATGAATTGCAGCAGGTAGAAAATGCCTGGTGTGCAGTAGGATTAGGTAATTGCGCTTCGTTATTGGGAGTAAATGAGAATGTAAAATCTGACAGTCAGAATAGTATTAAAGTGTACCCTAATCCGGCTGTTAACGGGCAGTTTACCATTGAATCCAATCTAAAAGGAAATGCAGACTATGAAATATATGACCTTTCAGGGAAATTGATTAAGTCAGCTGAAAAGCTGGAAAAAGGGATCAACAAAGTGAATGGCAGTGGAATACAGTCAGGTGTTTATCTGATAAAAATAAATGCAGACGGAAACAGTATCTCGAAAAAAATTGTCATTAAATAATGCAAATGATATAAATAAAATCCGGCAGAAAATACTTTCTGCCGGATTTTTTATTTAAGACTTAGCTAAATTTGCTTATTGATTAAGCTCCTTTAAAATTGCTTCACCTACACTTTTTGCTGACTGAGGGTTTTGTCCTGTGATCACTCTCTGGTCAGTTACCACATGGTTCTGCCAAAGTCCTGATTTTTCAAATTTTGCCCCTCGTTCTTTCAGTTTATCTTCCAGAAGGAAAGGAACCACATTCTTTAATTTCACTTCAGCTTCCTCCTCGTTAGTAAAAGCATTGATCTTTTTGCCGTCCACTAAATACTTTCCGTTATTCAGTTTGATATTGACAAGACCGGCCGGGCCGTGGCAAACTCCCGCTACAACGCCTCCATTCTCATAAATTTTTGACGCAATGCCAGCCAATTCCGTGTTATCTGCAAAATCCCACATGGCACCATGGCCTCCTGCATAGAAGACAGCGCCGTACTTGTTTGGATCTACCTGGGAAGGCTGTAAAGAATGGTCGATCTTATTTTTGTATTCCGTATTTTCCCAGAATTCCTTGTTTACAGGATCCTTTAAATCGAATCCGTCTACCGGAGGAGTCCCGCCTTTAGGGCTTACAATATCGATTTCATATCCTGCTTTATGAAGGACTTCCCATGGATGGGAAACTTCACCTAGATAATATCCGGTATCTTCACCCGTACTTCCTTTTTTGTCATGGCTGGTTACGACAAATAAAATTTTCTTTTTCATATGTTTAGATTTTTGATGTTGTGCCTGAATAGATCCTATGGTAAACAGGGCTAAAAATAGAATTGCTAATTTTTTCATATTAAAGGATATGAGTAGTATAAATTTGTGGGTTTTCCTGTAATTTTCCGTCAACGATAGCTCCGAAAGCCTGGATGTAAGGCTGCTGGTTATGCTCTGCAAGGCCTTCTTCACTTGCCCAGATTTCATAAAAGATGAACTGGTTTTTGTCTTCAATTCCCTGATGCAGACTGTAGAGTTCGCACGCTTCTTCTTTTCTGGTTTCTTTTACCATATTCTGAAGAACTTCCAACACTTCTTGCTGATGTTCCTCTTTAGATTTTATAACTGCTGTAAGATAGATTTTCATATTTAAATAAATTCTTCAATGGATTGATATTGAGGACTCCAACCGAGTTCTGCTTTTGCCTTGTCAGAATTACATACACTGTTGGATGCAAACCCAAAGTATCCGCCCGCAGGGCCAAATGTATTGACTGCTTCCTGTACGCTGACGGACTGTGCAGGCTGCAAATCATACTGTCGGCTTATATTTTTTGCCAGATTCTTAAGGGTTGAAGATCCGTTTTCGGCATAATAAAGAGAGCCTGCTTTTGCTTTTTCCAGTGCGAGTACATACAGATCCGCTAAATCTTCAATATGAAGATTCGACCATATATTTTCACCTTTTCCAAAATAAGCTCCAAATCCTTTTTCCTTGGAGAAATTAATTAAAGCCGGAAGCTGGATGCTGTCTTTTTTCAGGCCCAGCCCATCACCATAAACCATCGTAGGAACAATGACAATGCTTCTGATATTTTTTTTGGCAGACTCAAGAACATAATTATTGATCAGTACCCTGGAAGCCATTTCCAGCCTCGGGCTCAGAGGAATATCCTCTGTGTACACAAAATCATTTTTTTCTCCATTCTCCTTTCCTCCAAAAATAGCGGAACCTGAAGTGAAAATAAAGGTTTTGCCGCTTCCTTCCAATGCATTGATGAAACTGTCTGCTGCATAAGCATCATCTGCAGAGTCTGCAGTATGGATAATGACATCAGCATTGGAAATGGCAGAATTCAAAACAGCTTCATCATGTATATTTCCTATGATGGAACCAATTCCTAATTGTTTCAGTTTTTCTGCTGCATCTGCATTGCGAACCAGTCCTGTTACACTGTAGTTCCTTTCTAATAGCTTCCGGGCAACGGTACCCCCGATATAACCGGTAATTCCTGTTATCAGTATTTTTTTCATTAGACTAACTGAGGTTTAAGTTCTTTTTCGAAAACATTTTCAAGATGCTCTCTGTAAAGTTTCATATCACGCTCTATATTGGCATTTTTTTCTACATCATGGAAGTGGAAGCTTTCCATTTTTTCTAAAGAAACAAAAGCATTCATTCTATGGAATCCAAATAACGGTCCATTATCTACACTGGTTTCATTGAAGAATTCTCCGGGAAGTGTAAAGGCTGTTTCCGGAGCATTCCAGCTTGTGGTTACCATATATTTTCTTCCGCCCAGCATTCCTCCTGTACCATAATTGATTTCCGGAGCTTCGGCTTTTCTTCCGTCACTCATATAAATTCCTTTGGCATGACCGGCTGTAAAAACTTCGTCGATATACTTTTTAAAACCGTTAGGAAGCTGGAACCACCAGATAGGAGTGTGGTAGATGATAAAATCTGCCCAAACAAATTTCTTTACCTCTTCATCATTATCAAAGCCATCTGAAATCTGAGTAGTTTTGACCTCTACATTTTCAAATTTTTTAAGTACCTCTAAGGTATTTTCTGCAATAGTGTTATTATATTTTCCTCCGGAATGTCCGAAATTTTGTCCTCCGTTAATGATCAATACTTTTTTCATTTTATGATTGTTTAAATTGTATGATGCAAAGTTAGTCTGCTGTATTGTATAATAAAAATAGTATAACTTATAACTATCTATTAGAATAATAATAGTTGAACTGTACATTTATGGTTAAATGTCATATCGTTGTTAGCCATGATATCAAACCATCTCAAGTAAATTTGTTATTGAAATAGTGAAAATGATACAGATTGCAATTTTTAGTGACGTGCACGGAAATTTTCCTGCGCTGGAAGCAGTGCTTGCAGATATAGTGAAAAGAGGAATTCAGCAGAAGTTCTGCCTTGGAGATCTGGTGGATTTTGCTCCGTGGGGAAATGAAGTGGTCGAAAAGATCAGAAGCCTGAACATTCCTTGTCTCATGGGAAATCATGACGAAAGAATTGCTTTTGATATTCCTGTTGTTCCTCTGCCTAAACATTCAGAAGAAGAAACCGAAGCAAGATTCATAGCAATTGATCATTCAAAAAAGAACATTACAGAAAGGAACAGGCAATTTTTATCAGAACTTCCTTTTCATTTAAAATTAAACTTTAAAGTAGGGAAGAAGCATTGGGATATCCAGCTGCTACATGCAGGTTTGGTGAGTAATGATACCTACCTTTATGAATCCGAAGGTGATGAGGTTTTCATCCGTATGCTGGAAGAATCCCATTCTGATATCGTTGTGATGGGACATACCCATTTATCATTTAAAAAATATTTCAAAACTAAAGGATGGGCTGTGAACTGTGGCTCTGTAGGCCGTTCCAAGGAAAAAAACCGCCTGGCGTCTTATCTCATTCTGACACTGGATGAGAAACAGATTAGTCCGGAGATCATTCAGATAGATTATCCAATTGAAGAAACTGTCTGTGGCATTGAGGAAAGTGGGATTCCGGACTATTATGCTGCTTTTTTGAAAAATGAGAAAACATCAGTATTATAATTATTTTGTAGTTTTGTATCAGAATATTTATAATTAAAGTTATGGTCAACTTAGAATGGTATCGCACTTTTAAAGCGATATACAAAACCGGAACGCTGACGGGCGCTGCAGACTCTCTGTTTATTTCTCAGCCGGGTGTAAGCCTGCATTTAAGCTCGCTTGAAGCGTATGTAGGCTATAAGTTATTTGACAGAACCGGCAGAAAAATGATACCTACCGAAAGAGGAAAAGTTTTATTCAATGCTGTTTCTGAACCAATTTCCAAGCTCGAAGATGTAGAAAAAAACTTTCAGAAATCTACAGAAAAATTAACTCCTACGATCAGCGTAGGAATGTGTTTTGAAACGTTTCAGACTACTCTGGAGCAGTATGTTTCTACTTTGCCTTTCAATCTGATCATCAGCTTCGGAGAATATCCCGAAATGCTGGACCAGCTGGATAAAGGGATTCTGGACCTGATTATTACACCCAAAAAAGGAGTTTCACCTAATATTGAACATGAGGCATTTTCTTCTGAACAGATCATTCTTGTAGGCGGAAAAGATATAGATACGGAAAGTTTCCGTAAGACTCTTAAAACAAAAGGCATCGAACATGCCGAAGAATGGCTGAAACAGGAAAAATGGTACGGAACGACCGGTGATATGGAGCATCTTTTTCAGTTCTGGATCATGAATTTCGGACATAAACCCAACTTCCGCCCCAATTATATTGTTCCAAATTTAAACTCGATTATCCGCTGTCTGAAAGGCGGAACCGGACTCGCTGTTATTCCTAATTTCCTCTGCAAAAATGAAATAGAGAACGGTGAAGTGAAACTGATCTGGGAAGGCGAAAAAAAACTGGAAAACACCCTGTATTTCGGGTGCCGGAAAAAAACAAATTACCAGTCAGAGATCGAGCATATTAAAGGTTTATTCAGAAAGGTCATGGGAAAGAACAACCATGTCGCGCATCTGTAATCCGTTTTCATAAATAGGGAATGGGTAATTGTCTGTAAAAAAGTTTTTACGTATTCCCTTCTTTACAAAACCGTTCTTTTTGTAAAACCTGATCTGCTGAAAACCTGTATCTGAAGTCCCTACAGTTAAAATTGTAAAGCTATTTTCTTTAGCTATTTTTTTCGCCTTATCTATAAGAATACTGCCGATTCCCCGGCTTCTGCAGCTTTCAATCACCGCGATATTCTTGATCTCCAATTCTGTACTGCCATTTGGGTACAGTGCCATCACAGCAATATTTTCAAGTCCTTCATTTAAAAGGTAGACGGCACAATTGAAAATATATTGGTTGATGGCTTCAACGGTTTCATCAGCAAGCAGCAATAATTCATACGGAATATCCGTTCCCGGTTCTATTTTATTAAAAACAAAATTTTCCATTACAGGCTCATATGAATAAGTGGATAATCTTTTCCTGAACCATCCTTCTCCGATCTTCCAACCCTTCTGAAGCCCATTTTTTCATAAAAGCCAATAGCCTGTGGATTCTGTTCGTTGACATCCACTTTGGTCAGTCCAGTGGTCTCCTTCATAAATTCGTAAAGTTTTTTGCCATATCCTTTTCCCCGCATAGCATCATGAATAAAAAGCATTTCCAGATTACCCTCAACTACAGAGGCGAAACCGGCTGCTGATTCTTTTTCCGAGATCAAATAAACTTCCATATTCGGAAGGTAATCTCTTGGAATAGCTTCTTTAAAATAGTTAAAATCTTCGTCAGTAAGGAAATCATGGGTTGCTTTTACAGCAGATTCCCAGATCTCCATAATTCTTGGATAATCTTCGGCTTTAGCCAGCCTGATTTGATGGGACATTGTTAGGTGTTTACTGCAAAAATAGGGAAAATTAGAGATTAGATTTTAGAAGTTAGAAGTTAGAAATTAGAGAGAGTTATGACAGAGAAATAATAAAGGTGTAGCTTAAGGATAGTGGTCATAAACAGTAAAAATGGTAAGCAGGATTTTCAAATTTTTATTGCAAATTTGTTAGGCTTTACATTAATATTAAAAATTAAATTAAAGAATTATGCAAAAGAAAACATATGCAGGGCAGCCTGTAGTGACCTTAAATAACGGAGTGGATATACCGGCTTTAGGCTTTGGAGTATGGCAGATGGAAAATCTTGACGAATGTGAAAAAGCAGTGGTAAAAGCCATTCACACAGGATACAGAATGATTGATACGGCAGCTATTTATCAGAATGAAACAGCAGTTGGGCAGGCGGTAAAAGACAGTGGTGTAAGCAGAGACGAGTTGTTTATCACTTCAAAAGTATGGGTGCAGGATCATGGGTATGAAAAAGCAAAAAAGGCGTTCCAAAGAACACTGGACAGGCTGCAGATGGATTATCTGGACATGTACCTGATTCACTGGCCATATGGAGATTTCTTAGGCACCTGGAAAGCTTTGGAGGAATTGTATGCAGAAGGAAAGATTAAGGCTATCGGAGTATGCAATTTTACTGTAGAGAAATTAGAAGAATTAAAAGCCAATTCAACGGTTCATCCGGTGATCAACCAGATTGAACTTCACCCGGTTTTTCAGCAAAAGGAGCTTCAGGTGTATGACAGAGAAAACAATATCATAACACAGCCGTGGAGTCCTCTAGGAAATGGAAATGCAGATCTTTTAAACAACTCTCAGCTGAAAGCGGTGGCTGAAAAATATGGCAAAACAGTTGCTCAGGTGATTCTGAGATGGCACCTTCAGGAGGGCTTTGTTGTCATTCCGAAATCTGTAACGCCTTCAAGAATTGAAGAAAATTTCAATGTTTTTGATTTTGAACTGACTGAAGAGGAGATGAATATTGTCCGTTCTTTAGATACGGGCAAAAGACTGTTCTTCGATCCTAAAGATCCTGAATGGGAAGAAAAGATGCTGAAGTCCGTAGTGGATATTTAATATAATATTTCACTGTTATTTCTCCCACAGATCAAACGGACACAGATTTACTTCTGGGAATCAGTTTAATCTGCGGGAGATTTTATTTGAAAAAGCAGTAAATGAACTGCGTAAGGAAAAATAAATGAATCATCTGTAGATGTTTGTGAGCAATATCACGCTTCGTAAACTTAGCATATCATCAGATTTTTGTAAATTTTATCTAAAATAATTTCTATGTTTTGGCCGGATACAATCAGTAAAATTTTAGATGTAAAATACCCTGTAATTCAGGCTCCGATGTTTGGTGTAAGTAGTCCGCGGATGGCTGCCGCAGCCGCAAAAGCCGGATGTCTTGGATCACTGGCATTAGCAGACCTTTCCTCAGATCGGTCTGCTGAACTTATCAGAGATACCAAAAAACTCACCGACAGACCGTTTGCGGTTAATATTTTTGTTCACCATATTCCTGAGCTCACAGATGTTTTGAGAGAAAAATTTGCTAAAGCCAGACAGTTTATTACCCAACTTGCAAAAGAAAATAATATAGAAGTTCAGCTTCCTGATCTTAAAGAGATCAAAGTGAACGGCTATCATGAGCAGATAGATGCTGTTATTGAAGAAGGCTGTAAGATTCTGAGCTTTACTTTCGGAAATCTGGATGATAAAAGCATTCATAAGCTAAAAGAGAATGGAATACTACTTATCGGAACCTGTACTTCCGTGGAAGAAGCATTAATTCTGGAAAATTCAGGAATTGATATCATCTGTGTGCAGGGAATTGAAGCCGGAGGGCACAGGGGAGCTTTTAATGCCGATACTATTCCTGAAATCGGAGGAATGTCCCTGTTTTCTAAAGTCTATGATCATGTGAAAGTCCCGCTGATCTATGCAGGCGGTATTTATAACGGAAAAACTTTAAGAGCGGCAAAAGAGCTTGGAGCACAGGGATTTCAGGTCGGAAGTATCTTGCTGGCATCACAGGAAAGCGGTTTGCAGCCGTTTGAAAAAGAAAGACTTAAAAATGTAACAGAAAAGGATATTGTCCTGACAAAAAGCTTTTCGGGTCGGTATGCGAGAGGAATTAAAAATAAATACATCGAAACTCTTGAAAACTCAGCCTATATTCTGCCTTATCCCTATCAGAATAAACTGACGAATGAGCTACGCAAAGTTTCAAAAGAACTGAATAATACTGATTTTGTAGGCATCTGGGCTGGACAGTCAATTCATGATTACAGTGAGCTTTCTACAGAGGAAATCCTGAAAAATTTGATTCAAAGTGTTTGAATGTGATAATCAATATAGATTTCTAAGAAATGGAAAATACAAAAATCCTTTCATACATATGAAAGGATTTTTTGTTATATAAAATAATAATTTACTTAGTCAGATCCAGTCCACCAAAATTTCCGGAACTCATCATCAGGAAAACACCATCGGTTTTATCCAGCGTTTCCCAATAGGCATGAAGTTCTTCAGCATTGGTAAATACCCTCAGGGCATCATTTTTGAACTTTTCTTTAATAAATTCCGGGGAAATAGGTTCCATTCTTTTGATCTTTAAAGCATCTTCAGAATAAAAAACTATCGCTTCGTTCAAGCCATCCATAGCATGATCATATTGCTCAAGAAATAACGGATTTAAGCTTGAATACGTGTGCAGCTCCAGAAAACCGTATTTCTTTTCTTTTGTAAACTGCTCGCAGAAAGCTTTTACCGCAGCTTTTACTTTGCTCGGTGCGTGGGCAAAATCTTTGTATAAAATTCCCTGATCTTCTCTTTCTACTTTTTCAAGACGTTTCGAAGCTCCTTTGAAGCTCATAACGGCTTCGTAGAAATCTTCATCCATGATACCAAGCTGGCGGCAGATATGCCTTGCACCTTCCATGTTGAGTAAATTGTGAGCTCCAAAAACAGAAAGAGGGACGTCGCCCATTTCAGTTTTTAAATATACTTTTCCATTGCTGATCTCATATTCAGGAGTTTTGTAAGCAATTTTTCTGAAATAATTTTCAGCTGCTTCCACTACTTTTACCACCTCTGCATCTTCTTCATTGTACACCAGAACGCCACCGGGAGTAATGCTTGCGACGAATTTTCTAAACTGCTCTATATAATCGTCAAACGTTTTGAATACATTGATGTGATCCCATGCAATACCGCTCATTAAAGCAATATTCGGCTGGTACAGAAGAAACTTTGAACGGAGATCAATAGGAGAGGAGAGGTATTCATCACCTTCCAGCACCATAAAATCATTTTCCTGCGTTAGTTTTACCATACAGTCAAAACCTTCCAGCTGGGCACCTACCATAAAATCCACGTCTTTCCGGTGAAAGTTCAGTACATGAAGAATCATAGAAGTGATCGTCGTTTTACCGTGTGAGCCGGCAATGACTACTCTTGTCTTGTTTTTTGACTGTTCGTAAAGAAATTCGGGGTATGAATAAATTTTTAAACCCAGCTCTTTTGCTTTTGCCAGCTCAGGATTATCCTGATGCGCATGCATTCCCAGGATAACCGCATCAATATCCGCAGTGATCTTTTCCGGGAACCAGCCCATTTCCTGAGGCAAAATTCCTTTCTTTTCCAGTCTGGATTTTGAGGGCTCAAAAATAGCATCATCCGAACCTGTTACCTGATATCCTTTGTCTTTTAACGCAATAGCAAGATTATGCATGGCGCTTCCGCCGATAGCAATGAAGTGGGTTTTCAACTTTATTTATTGTTTTTTTTTACGTTGTTATTAATAACTTCCTGGAAAACATTCAGAATATTATTCCAGTTCGTTGTAAAATTGGGCATCATCATGCTGGCATCTGACTTGCTGCCTTCATT
The DNA here is from genome assembly GCF_049887855.1 of Chryseobacterium sp. NFX27. Classification (NCBI taxonomy): domain Bacteria; kingdom Pseudomonadati; phylum Bacteroidota; class Flavobacteriia; order Flavobacteriales; family Weeksellaceae; genus Chryseobacterium; species Chryseobacterium sp. NFX27. Next base: position 50,695 of record NZ_JAGEKK010000018.1, read on the forward strand.
CGGGCCTTTCTTTACATTGATGGAAGTGGTCACATGATCATACAGTTTTTTGTGGTCTTCCTGTATTCTTCTGAAATTGTTCTGGGAAAGGGTCTGGTCCAGTTTCTTTAAATCTTCATCAGAAATTTTAAAGTCATGTCTGTATTTTTTCCCTCCCTCCTCTAAAGAATAATGTGCATTATTGCCTTTGATGAGTAAATTCTCGTACATTGGAGCATAACCCCCGCTTCTGGAATAGCTTATATCAAAATCTGAATATACTTTCTGACTGTTACACGAAACTAATACCAAGACCGTGAATAAGATCCCTAATATTTTGTTCATAATTTTCTACTTACTTTAATTATTTGAATCCTTTTGTTCTACTTTTTTAGCTTTAAGTTCTTCATCATAATTGTGTAGTACATTGAAATCTTCTGTCTGCTCAATGGCAGTCATGATCTTCAATAAAATTTCCGGCGCTTTTTCATTGTCATAATCTATATCCAGAGGTGCTTTAAACTCCATGGTAGGTTTTACGCCTGTAACCTTTACCCGAAGGCCTTTCTTGTCGAATGCCCTTCTGAAACCGTTGATCTTGATAGGAATCACAATCGGGCGTTGATTTTTAACCAGCTTGGCTGTACCTCTTCGTCCCTGGGCAAAAGCAGACGTAGTACCCTGAGGGAAAGTAGCTACCCAGCCATTGTCCAAAGCTTTCATAATATTGTCAACTTCTGTAAGATCTACCATTCTGTTGACATTTTTCCCTTCTGCTCTCCAGGTTCTTTTTACCGTTACAGCGCCTGCAATTTTGAAAATTTTAGGAAGAATCCCTTTATTCATGGTTTCTTCTGCTGCTACATAGTAAAAATCAATCTTTGGGTTGAGCAGGTAGATAGGGTTTTTAATCGTGTCCAGATATCCGTTGTTCACAGCACAGAATGCATGATACATTGCTGCTACATCTGCAAAATAGGTTTGATGGTTAGATACAAAAAGCACGTTGGAATCGGGAAGATCCACAAGGTGTTCTGTACCGGTTATCTTTAATTTATTAAAGCCGTTGAACCTTCTGTAGGATACAATTCCTAAAATAAAAATGATAAACCTTTTTAAAAAATAAGGTGTTCCGAATGCATCGGTGAAAATATTTTTCTTCGCCATCTCTCAATTAAACACGGTAGTGCAAAGTTACATTTTTTTCAACAACTGGCTAAACTCGCTCAATATCATTGCTGTAGCGCCCCAGATGATATATCCGTTGAAATTAATAACCGGTACTTCATGTCCGGCAGCACTTGGCAATGCCATAATTTCAGGATTATCCGGAAGGTTGAGAAAAGAAGTGATAGGAAACTCTATAGTTTCTACTGCTTCACTCTGCTGAAGAACGAAAAGAGGGTTCTTTTTAGTATACGAAATGTAAGGATAAACATAAAAATTACTCGGTGGAACGTAGATGGGAGACATTTCCCTGATTACTCTTATGTAATGCTTGTCTATTCCAATCTCTTCTGAGGTTTCGCGTACTGCAGTTTCAGAAAAGTCCCTATCCGTCTCTTCACGCTTACCGCCAGGCAGTGAGATCTGTCCGCTGTGCCTGTCATGTTCGTTAATAGTTCTTTGAATCAGCGGGAAATACCATTCATTATCTTTTAAATAGAGAACAATGTTAACGGCTGCAAATTTTGGATTTTTCGCCAATACTTCATCATAGGTGAATATTGGTCGGGAAGGAGGTGAAAATACTCCATGGGCATGTATCCCTGGCAGTTCTACATCTGTTATTTTCCTCAATAAATCTTTTCCAAAACTTTCCATACCTCAAATTTAGCAATATATACTGAAGAAAAGAATAGGCATTAACATTAATTAACCATTGATATTTCTGCGGAAAGCGAAAAACCACTAAGAACCAATGATCTTGACCCCCAGATTTTCTCCGAATAATGTCCAGAGCATCTCTTTTCACGAACGGTGAAATGCCGGATTATGAGTAGGGAATAGAAGAGCGATTAGGGAGTGGATTGTGAATGGTCATCAATTATAATAGTTGTCCATTCATTTGATGAGAAAATTAACCGCTCGACATGTGAGGCTGTTTTATGATGTTAAAATGCTGGAGGTCTTAGAGTCTGTATGTTTAAGATTTTATTCTTGTCTTTATTCTTTGCTCTTTATTCTCATCTTATACCTATACAGAGAAAAATATAACTGCTGCATATTAAAACTCACTATTCACTTGAATACGAAATTGACCATTCACTTCGATTACTACCAAAAAAATTCCAAACCTTCAGATTTGGAATTTTTTTGGTAGTAGTCGAAATAGGTTTTCATCAGTCGATAATGTGATTTTCTAAGGCATATTTTACAATTCCTACGGAATTTTTTGCGTTTAATTTTAAGAGAATTCTTTTGCGGTGGGTTTCTACGGTATTGATACTTATAAAAAGCTTTTCAGAAATATCTTTACTGCTGAATCCGTCGCATATCAGTTTAAGAATTTCCATTTCTCTGCGTGTAAGAGGTTCTTTCATGTGCAGGTTTGGTTTTCCTTCGTCGCTGCTGATAAAGTTGATCATTCTTTCCTTTGCATTGTCACAGATGTAGATCTCGTTCAGAAGCAGAACATTGATGGATTTCAGGAATTCATCATATCTGCTGTTTTTATCAAGGTAGCTTTTTATACCTTTGTTAAAAAGCTTCCGGATGTCTGTCATGTCATAACTATTGCCTATGACAATAATTTTGATTTTTTTGTTTTTGGCGGTAATGTCTTCTACAAGTCTGAAAATATCTGTAAGCATCAGCATATTGGAGCTGATAACCAGAATTTCCGGAGGATCTTCTTTTAATTGTTCAAATAAGGGTTCGTAAGAATTACAAATGTCAATCGTGTTAAAAATTTTGCTCTGTGAGAGCAGTTTTGACAAACCTTCTGTATACAGTAACGGTTCATCAAAAATGGTTAATCTCGGTTTCATCATGGTTAGTTTTGTTTATATAAAAATATAAAAAAACTTTACATTTTGAATAAAAATAACAATTAAATGTAATTTTTACATGAAAAGTGATTGATAAATATAAATTTTATTGATTATTTAATAAATAAATCTCCTATTGTGGAATTTTGATTATTAATTTTAGAGTTATTATGATTAAAACTCAGGGTTAAGGGCAGTTCCAATTAAGCTGAAGTTATAATAAAGTTATTTAACTAGCACTTTAGGGATATGTTGTACCTGAAAATTTACTGATTTGGCAATAAAACAAAACTGACCTGCCTTATGATGGAGTTCCTTTGCTCTTTCAGCCATTGATTCTTCCGCGACAATCACTGTAGGATGTAAGGTCACTGACGTAAATTGCCCGCTTCCATCCGCTGTTTCAGTCATAATTCCGGTAGCTTCATCTGTATAATTGATAACGATAATGCCTTCTTCGGAGCAGAAATGAAGATACCACAGCATATGACAGGAAGAAAGTGAGGAAAGAAAGAGGTCTTCGGGATTGTGTTTGGTTTTGTCTCCACGGAATGAAGGATCAGAAGAACCTTCAATAGGAACTTTGTTTTCAATTTGAATGGTATGGCTTCTTTCATAATCCTTGTAGCTGCTGGTTCCTGTTCCTTTGTTGCCTGTCCAGTTAATGGTTGCTTTGTAATGATGTTCTCTGCTCATTTAAGTTTAAAAATAAAAAGTATCTGCTAAAATTAAGCAAATACTTTTTTAAAAAGAAATTGACATTCTCTTAATTCTTAATAAGTTTTTTAACTGCTGTTCTTCCGTTTTCGAATGTAACTTTTGCATGTAGATTCCTTTCCTGAAATACCATAAATAAAAAACCTCCAGAAAAACTGAAGGTTTAGATTTTTGTGTTAATTAGAATATCCAACCAATTCTTCTTTTTTCGAATTGTAAATTTTGTATTCTAAATATTTGAAAGAATCCCGTGGGATGATGGTTACCCATTTTTTATACTTCATAAACCATTTCATCTGAATGCTTTTGATTCCTTTGGTAAGGTAAGCTTCAACGAAAGGGTGTACATGCAGGTAAAGCTTGCCTTTATCCTTCTGTATAATGTTTCTTATGGTTTCCTCCATTCTTTCCACGATGACGATCGGAGCTATAATTTCTCCGTCTTTGTTCGGGTTTTCTTCTTTGGTTTCTATCTGTTTTTCCGGGCGGTTTCTTTGTCTCGTGATCTGGATCAGTCCAAATTTGCTCGGGGGAAGAATTTTGTGGCGCGCTTTGTCACGTTTCATTTCTTCTTTAAGATGCTCGTACAGATCCCTTCTGTGTTCAGGATTCTGCATATCGATGAAGTCGATTACAATGATGCCTCCCATATCTCGGAGACGAAGCTGTCTGGCAATCTCGGTAGCTGCCATTTTGTTTACTTTCAGAGCGTGCTCTTTGTTTACGGCGGCTCCGGTTGTGATGTTGTTTCCGGAGTTTACATCAACCACGTGAAGTGCTTCTGTATGCTCTATAACAAGGTAGGCACCTTTTGAACTTGGAATATTAACGTGCTTTCCGAAACTCTGTTTGAGCTGTTTTTCAACGTTATAATATTCGAGAAGAGGGATGTGTGAATTGTAAAACTGGACAATATTCTTTTTTTCAGGAGCTATGACCTCTACATAGTTGGTCATTTCGTCTACCATCTGTTCATCGTCGCAGATGATGCTCACGAAATCCTGGTTGAAATTGTCTCTTAAAATAGCTGAAGCTTTGTCTTCTTCGCTTAAAACTCTGGCCGGAACCTTACTTTTCTGAATGTTTTTGAAAGTGCTTTCCCATTTCTGGATCAGCTGATTCATGTCATTGTGAAGGTCTGCTACTTTTTTACCTTCCGCTACGGTTCTTATGATGACACCGAAGCCTTCAGGCTTGATGCTGTCAATAAGCGTTCTCAGTCTTTCTTTTTCCTCAGTGGTTCTGATTTTTTTGGAAATGGAAACTTTGTTGTCGAAAGGGATCAGGACGAGAAAACGTCCTGTTAAAGAAACCTGGGTAGAGATCCTCGGACCTTTAGTGGAAATAGGTTCTTTAGTAATCTGAAGCAGAACAAGATCATCTTTTGCAATGACTTTGTCTACGGTTCCGTTTTTGTCTATTTCGGGTTGTATCTCGAAATTTTTTAAGCTTGAAGTGCTCTGTTTTTTAGAAATAGTATCTTTTAAAAACTTTCTGTAGGTGAGGTACTGTGGCCCCAGATCCTGATAATGCAGAAAAGCATCCTTATCGTACCCGATGTTTACGAATGCGGCATTCAGGTTAGGTGCCAGTTTTTTAACTCTTCCTACAAACAGATCTCCAACTATAAATTCGCTTTTGTCCTCTTGCTCATGAAGTTCACATAGTCTTCCGTCTTCCAGTAGGGCAATCTTTGTAAGATCATCTTCATGCGAAACTATTAGTTCTTTCTTCATTTTGTATAAGATAAAAATTTATTAAGATTATAGGAAACTGGCGTATTTTTTAGCAAATAAATAATTTTAAATATAAGAATTTAGATTGAAATTGCTATACCTTTTTGAAAATATCTGCAAAAGCCTTTTTTCCTTGGAAATCTTATAGTTGCAAACAAAAATATAGTCGGTGAACTCTATATAAATAAAACCACCAACTATATTATTATATTGTAAACCTCGAAAAAAAGAGATTATTTTTTCTTATGTCTGTTTGCTCTTCTTCTTTTCTTTCTTTTGTGAGTTGCAACCTTGTGTCTTTTTCTTTTCTTTCCGCTTGGCATAATTTTAATTTTTTAGTAACTAGTTAATATTCAGTTAATTTTATTTTACTGCGACTTTTGTTTTTACTTTCTCTACAAAAGATTTTGAAGGCTTGAAAGCAGGAATGTTATGAGCAGGAATCTCAATTGCAGTGTTCTTAGAAATATTTCTTCCTGTTTTAGCAGCTCTTGTTTTAATGATAAAAGATCCAAAACCTCTCAGATAAACGTTATCCCCATTATACATAGAAGTCCTGATCTCCTGCATAAAAGCTTCTACAACTTTCTGTGTTTCATTCTTTTCTGTTCCCAACTTATTTGAGATGGTGTTTACCAATTCTGCCTTTGTCATTTCCTTTTTTAATTTTAAATTTTAGGTGTGCAAATTTAGTTAAAAAAATTGAATACTAGCAAATTAGTGGCAAAATATTTTTGTTTAAAGAGTTGGAGTTTTTATGTTTACCCTATATTAATATTACATTAAATCTCCCTACATGCTGGAATTGTAGTAGCCATTTTCCACACAGAAGCGGATGAGATGCAGCTTTGTTTTCAGCCCCAGTTTTTCTGTAAGCCTGTTAATATAGGTATCAATTGTACGTGTGCTAAGGTTCAGTTTTTCAGCAATTTCCTTGTTGCTGTAGCCTTCGTAGCAGAATTTCATAAGCTGTATTTCAGTAGGGCTCAGCTCTTCCTGGCCTTTCTTCTGCCTTTCCATATAGTTTTGTACTGCGAGTGGCTGCTGTTCCCATTCCTTAGAATATTTTTCGTAATCGAAGCCGTCAGAAGCGATACTTCCTTTGATAAGATCTTTTATAATAGTGCTTTTTTTCTGGCAGTAATAGATATTAGGGATTTTTGAAAGAATCTCAGCCATATCTTCCTGATAGGTACTGGAATACGTTACAATAGGAGTTTCCGTATTGTTTTTCCTGATGTATTTGATAGCCTCTATCCCGCTTAATACCGGCATAAACAGTTCAATGATAAACACATCTTCCTGCCTCCTGTAAATCCTGTTCACAAGCTCATGGCCGTTGTTACAGTCATTCAGAAGCATATAGAAAGGGTTTTCCATAAGAGTTTTGATCATGATCTTCTTAAAGTAGAAGTCACTGTCAGCTATAGAAAACCGTACTGTGTTTGATAGTATTTTATTCACTTTTAATATCGATTTGGTAGGTGATATTTAAAATTCAGAGGCCTAATTTATGAAAAACTTATGAAAGCAGAAATTAAACTTAGTTTAATTAGGGTTTTCACGGAATTACATTAGGGAAAATACGTATTGTACATAAATTTTTTTTTTTATATTTTCACAGGCCAAACAAATCACGAACATATGTCTTCTAACAGAGAAAAAAAACTAAACAAATCTGATGTCAGAGCAGGCATTTGGAAGTTTATTCTGTCTTTCACCGTTTTGTCGGTGGTGTCTTTTCTGTGTTTATTCTTCTTTTTTAAAAGTTACAGTATACAACGGGAAGGAATTGTGCGAGAAGCTGATGCCTATAAAGATCTTATGATGCGGGGTGATGTTCTCAGGACTCATGTAGATAAAATATATGACCAGATGAACCAGCTTAACATCAATAAGGTAGAAAATGATGTTTTCCTCAGAACCAGAATTATGGATGATGTGACGGAGGCGAAAAACATTATGGGTAAAGACAGTGCTGATAATTTTAAGCATTATGCCGTTCTGATGAAACAGATAGAGCCTATGCTGAAATTGAAGAATGATATTATAGGGGTAGAATCCCAGAAAAAGATAGTCCTCAGGGATCTTGAGGAATGTATAGCAAAAGTAGGAAGAGCCAACGGCCAGCTTAAAAAAGATCCTACAAGGAATTTTACAGGAGGAAGAAGAAGATAATAAAAATAAGCATATGCAGGGATCTATTACACTATCTAAGAAAGAAAGGCATTATCAGTTTTTTTATTTGATACTGATGCTTTTTGCAGCGATGATATTCTTCGGAATCATCTTTTTAAAAGGATATGATTCTCCATTCTCTGAAGAAGATGTAAGAGGAATACAGAGCCTTGAACAGAAGGCAGCATTCGAAAGCCAGCAGAAGATCTTACAGCCCGAAATGGACAGTACGTATGTTTTGATCAGCAGAATTGCAGATAAATCTCCGGAACCTTTCGCTGAAAACAATATTTTTAATGGAATTAATGGCCTTGCCAGTCATTTTCAGGGTAATAGCAATATCATGGATATCCGTAAAGATGCGTATCCGCAGATCGCCAAATTCTACAAAATGTATTTTGAAGACAAAAAAGTTATTTCTACCACTACAGAAGATGTAAAAAGATTCGAAAAAGAAGTGGAAGACTGCAGAATCGGTTTTAAAGATAAGCAAAACCGACTTTATGAAAGAGAAAATGCATTAAGAGCAAGAACCCAGTAAAAGAAATAAGCATTAAAGGAATAAACACATCACAATCACTTAACTATGAATTATTTTCAAAAAAACAAAAAGAACATTATTATTGGTGTTATCGCAACGCTGCTTATTGCGGCACTCATTGCGTTATGGCTGCAGAAAAAGGTAATCCATTCTTCTGATGATATTGTAGGAGTAGTCTATCCTTCTTCACTATCTGTAGGAGATACCCTTTTATTTGAGGATAAGACCCAGTTCGCAAAAACCAAGCGATGGAATTTTGGGGACGGAACCACTTCAGACAAAAGTACCGGAATACACTTTTACAATAAACCGGGGTATTATTCGGTAAGTTTGATTATTGATAACAAATATAGCAAAACCTTCCCTGTGATGGTTTCGGCCAGATATCAGAAGCCACAGGACAGCGCGAAGATCAGTACCGTTATTGAAGCTCCTACCCAGGCGATGCAGAATGAAAACGTACAGTTCCGGGCAGTTTCGGAAGCTACACAGTTTGCATGGAAGTTCGGCGAAACAGGCAATATCGATGCTAAGGAGAAAATGGCCATTTATTCTTATAAAAAACCGGGAGATTACCGCGTGGCATTATTCACAGAGGAAAGTCAGGAACCTATTTACCACCTTATCAAGATTCTTCCGGCCTACAATTCTTTGCAGGAAGATGAAATACCTGTAGAGGATTCCTATAAAAAGGTTGATGATGACTTCAAATATCACCTGCAGCAGATTGCCAACGGGAACAGTTTTAATATGCATTATAACTACCTGCTGAGAACCTATCTGTGTAACAACGAGAACACGGTAGTAAAAGTAAGCGACAGCAAGGCGAATAACTTCTATATGTACTGTGCGGGACTTCAGTTTGACAAAAACGTTGTGATCCAGAGTGTAAAAGTGAACTTAGATGATAAGCAGAACTGTGTAACGAAGGTCGATATAAACCAAAGCAAATAATAAAGTCCGGCATCCGGATACACCAATCATTAAAATAAAATAGGATGAAAAATAAATTTCCTCTAGCAGCATATTATATAGGATTTTCAGTATTGTTAGCAAGCTGTCAGGTCAAGCTGCCGTCTAAAAGAACTCCTGAACCGTCCCAGTACGGGCAGGTAGATAATTCGCCGGTCGTGAACGGATACCCTAAAAAATCGGTCCCATGGATCGTTATTTCAGACAGATCCAGAAATACGGCCTATCTTGATAAAAGTGACGAAAAATCTTACAAAGAAGTTAAATTCCTTGAGCCTTTGATGGTCCTGAAACATAGAGACGGAATGGTAAAAGTAGCGGAATACGTTCCGGATGCCCTGATGAAAAAGGTTTCATCGAAATCCATTAAAACCTATGGCTGGATCCCGGAATCCGATCTTCTTTTATGGAACAATTCTTTAAAAAGCGAAAAAACAGGTTTCCCTGTAAGAGTGGCTGTAGTTCCGAATCACAGTGAAGTGATCAGAAGTGCAGAAAGATACTATAAGAATGATTCCATCATGGTATTCAATTCACCAAGCCTTATAGAAGCTGCCAATGTCAAAATTCCAAACGGACAGATGGTGTATGTTTACAAACAGGCAGAAAATAATAAACGTTTTCTGGTTGGTAAAAAACCTTCTGTTGATATAGACAGTATCAGTACCAGCCTTTACGGATGGGTAAACGCCAATGTGATCTCTGCATGGGGTGAGCGTTCTGCCGTAAAACTTAAAAATGATACGCAGGTTACAGAATCTGAGTTAGGAATCCATGAAGGATATCCTGGTGCAGCAGACGCAGAAAGCCGAACGGCTGTTCTTCTTACGGATACCAACAAGAGAACACCTCTTGAGAATATTTATCCGGTAAATTTAGCTTTGAATGAAGCTCCAACACCGGACTCCAAAACAAAATATTTTACCAATATTTTAGATTACAGTAAAAATTATGTATTCAATGTTTTGGGTGAGGAGATTTATTTTGACCGTTACAGGGAAATCACGGAAAGAGATAAAAATATAAACATTGTTTTTGCTCTGGATGTAAGTGCTCCGAATGCTCCTTATGCCCCGATCGTTAAATCTCTTCTTCAGGATCTGCAGCTTAGATTTGAGAAACCGTCTTATTTCAATGGCGTAAAATACGGTGTTGTTTTATATAAGAACAACCCGTGTGGAGAAAATGTCATGACTTCCAATTTAAGTACGGATTACAGTAAGATCACCAAGTTCATTGATGAAAAAACCAATGAAATGAACTGTGCGAGCAACAGCGGATACCAGCCGGTTGGCGAGGCGCTTTCTGCGGCAGGAAACCTGCTTTCAAATGTGCCGGATGAAACCAATATTGTCGTAACTGTAGGTACTTCAGCGAATCAGAGCGGAAATATGTACAGTGTGATCAGCTCTCTTACGCAGGCACAGGCCAGAGTGATTATGTTCCAGACCAGTGCAAGATCATCCGATACCTACAACGATTTTGTATTAATGGCTGAGAATGTGGTGACCAATACTGCTAAAAATATTGCCGAACTGAAAAAACAGAAGATCATTAACCAGAGTGATGTTCTTACCAAAAATAACTTTAACCTTGTGGAGGGCGATGCCGGATTTTTCTCACTGGATTATCCAAAGCAGAGTATGTCACAGGGATTTGTTATCTTCCCTAAAAAAGGAGATGTTGCAACACCCGGATATCTGAAAAAATCGGTTGACAGTCTTATTGCACAGGTAACTTTAGACAATGAAACGATTGATAAATCACTGAATGAGTATTTCCATTCTTCGGTAGGAGCCGGAAGAACAGACGTAGATCTGAAATATAAATACCTCTTCCCAGGTCTTACCAATCCGGTTTCTGCAGGAATTGCAGCCCAGCTGATCAACTATGGAAACCCATTCCTTGTAAAAGGATATATCCCAAAAGGTCTGAAAGATTACAAGCCGGGTATAGAAAAAGGAATCCTTATTTCTGAAACGGAATACGATAACTTAAAGAACTTCTATACCGAAGTTTATCATAAGACCGAGCCTGAAAGAGCAGATTTTAACCAGTCCAGAGCAGTTAAGGAGTATATCAGACTTCTGAAAAAATATAACCCTACCTTAAAATTCCTGGATAAGTCTGAACTGTATGAAAAACCAATGGCTTACGCAGTAGGATTAAGTACCGGTTTTGACAATTCTGAAGATGAGCTGATGTCGAAATATAAACTGAAAGGCTGGAAGAAATCTAAAATTGTTTTAAAAGAAACAGCAAGAGCATATTTCAAGAACTATAAGAATCTGGCAGAACATATGCTTTCCCACAGAAACAATCCTGCCGTAAAGATCCAGCAGAACGGGCAAACCTTCTACTGGCTTAATGAATACTTTATGCCGACCACTCAGACCGTTGAGGAACCGGAATACACAAAACATTAATCATTCATGATAGCATATCAAAAGCAGGAGTATAACTTCTGCTTTTTTTGTGTTTAAAAAAATGAAGGATAACATATAATTTTTTAAACAACAGGATTCACAAACCCGCATTCTGGAGCTCAAAAAAGAGCGCCAAAAATTTCCTATTTCTCAATTAAGTGTAAAATTCCACTTTTTTCTATATATCCCAATAAATTGTGACCCTTGTTCTCATGACGTATGACGGCGATTTTTAAATCCAAAGTCGTAGAATTACTACAAAATATGAAATTTTTATCAAAATACTTTTAGAATAGAAATAAGCTCTATATATTTGTTAAACAAACACCACATCACAAAATATTAATAGTGAATAAAATTTACGGTTATGGAAGGAGATTCGGAAAAATCATAACATTCAATAGCAGAAATAACAGAAGTTATTAACGTTAGAATACAGATGATCATCGGATTGCAGCCATATAACTAAAGATGCACTATTACACATCAACATTCATAAGAAAAGATCGTCCCCTAAAGACGGTCTTTTTGCTTCAAAATTTAAATAAATGCTCTTTAGACGTACAGGAATATGAAACTAAAATCACAGAATACTATGTAAATTCTTCATTTCTGCCATCCAAAAATATCAGCGGAATTTCAGAAACATTTGATTTTATCATCCGAAAACTTATTACATCTCTAATCAAAGAATTAACTATCTTTATCCTACACACATTTTGCATAAAAAAGATATATTTGTAAAAAGGTAATGCCTTGACAGATTGCACCAAATAATCTGATAAAACTGAAAGAAACACAAACATATATTAATATTAGAAAATTATAATGGGAGTACTAGTAACCAACGAAACAGTAAAACAGCTATTTCATATTGCTCAGTCGATAGCGAAGGAAAACTATAATGCCACGTACGGCGGTCCGCATATTCTGCAGGCTTTAATGCATAAAGATATAGGACTCAGTGAATTTCTGAAAAGTATCGACAAAGATCCCGGCTACTTCTATGAATGGGCAGATGTCCGGATTGAAGATTATCCCAAGACAGCGCATCTTCCGGATGATGTACGCCCGGATGAAGCTGTAGATACCCTTACAGAAGAAGCAGACGATATCCGCTTAAAATTGGGTCTGGATGAGATTACACCGATCTGTATCCTTACCGCTATCGTAAAACCACAGGTCGTTTTTTCACTGCAGCAGCTGAAATCACTTCCTCTGAGAGAACATGAAATTTTCAACTTATATAGAAAAGATACCCCTTTTGCTGTATCCGAAGACGGTGATTTTTCATCCCTTTTTTCAAACGGCTCAGACTTCACAGATTCATCATTTCCATCAATCAAAAGTTACTGTGTAGACAGAACTGCACAGGCCAGAAAAGGCGATCTTGAAAACATTATTGGACGGGATAAAGAACTCAGGATGCTCGTCGAGATCCTTTGCCGCAGAAGCAAACCGAATGTCATCATCATTGGTGAGCCCGGTGTAGGTAAAACGGCATTAGTAGAAGGTTTCGCCATAGAAATTACCAAAGGAAATGTTCCTGAAATGCTGAAAAATGCAACCCTTCTCGAACTCGACACCGGAGCATTGTTGGCCGGAACTTCTTATAAGGGCGAAATTGAAGACCGCCTGAAAAAAGTTATCACTGAATGTAAAAAAATCGAAAAGGCAGTTCTTTTCATCGATGAAATTCATACCCTTCTTGATCCGAAAGGCAGCATCGGAAATGTAGCTAACCTTCTTAAGCCCGAACTGGCAAGAGGTGAAATTACTGTGATTGGAGCCACAACGCAGGAAGAATACAGAAAGATCATTGAACCGGAACAGGCTTTCAACCGTCGTTTTGAAGTCTTGACAGTTAATGAGCCGGATGAGCAGACCTGTGTGAAAATGATCGATGTGCTTCTTGATGGCTACAAAAAACATCATGGTATCGAAGTAGAAAAAAACTCCATTCCCGAATGTGTACGCCTCGCAAAAAGATATGCAAAAGGCAAAAAGTTGCCTGATGCAGCCATTGACCTGCTGGACCGAACCATGGCTGCCATTAAAATGCTGGATGAGCTTTCGGAAAAAGAATTGGCAAGCTGGAAAGAAACTTACGAGGCGATTTTAAAAGAAGAATTCACCGACAGTAAAGACCAGGCTAATGAACTCATCTGGAACTATAATCTCCTGAGAGATAAAATAAGCCCTATTCTTTGGGGATCATTAAACGAACAGCCGGTTATCGACAACTCTATGCCTGTTGACCAGATCCACAAGATTATTGATGATGCCTACGCGGAGCTTTTAGAGCATGCCGCTGTAAAGAGAGAAAAAGTAGACCGTCTGGAGCTGGCAGCAGTAATGGCGGCAAAAACAAATATTCCGATCGGGAAAATCCAGGCTCAGGAAAAAGAAAAGCTTCTGAATATGGAATCCCTTTTACTCAACAGAGTGGTGGGGCAGGACCATGCCTTAAAAATCCTGTCAGATGCTATTGTTGAAAACCGAAGCGGATTGAACAAGCCGGGGCAGCCTATCGGGTCATTCTTCCTTCTGGGACCTACCGGAACAGGAAAAACCGAGCTGGCAAAATCTATGGCAGAGCTTCTTTTCAACGATGAGAAAGCCATGGTACGTTTTGATATGTCAGAATTTAAAGAAGAACATTCCGCAGCATTACTGTATGGAGCGCCCCCGGGTTATGTAGGGTATGAAGAAGGAGGAATGCTGGTTAACAAGATCAGACAGCAGCCCTATACCGTTGTTTTATTTGATGAAATTGAAAAGGCCCATCATTCCGTTTTTGATGTATTCCTGCAGATCATGGATGAAGGAAAAGTTCATGACAAACTGGGAAAAGAAGGTGATTTCAGTAATGCGCTTATATTGTTTACTTCAAATATCGGAAGTGAAGAAATTGTAAAACAGTTTGAAGAGGGAAAAGTTCCTGAATCGTCTTCACTGATGCAGATTATGTCCAGTTCAGGAAGATTCAGACCTGAGTTTTTAGCCAGAATCACAGAGATTATTCCTTTTGCCCCTATCACAGAATCTATTGCAGAAAGAATTTTCAATATCCAGCTGAAATCACTTCATACTTCACTGACAAGATTGGGAATGACCTTAAAGATCAGCGATGAGGCCGTGAAAAACCTTGCCTTGGGAGGATTCAGCAGTAAATACGGAGCAAGACAGATCTCCGGCGTTATCCGTGCCCAGCTGGCAAGACCGATTTCTAAAATGATTGTAAGGGAGGAAGTAAAATCCGGGCAGACTATCCACGTAGACTGGAATAATGAAGAAGATAAACTAAGCTGGAAAGTAGATTAAAAATATACAAAGAAAGTCTGTATCCGGATAAAATTTACCTGATAGACTGTTTCTTTGCCAATAACCATAAGGAATTAAAATGAAAACTGTATTCAAAAATATTTTTACAGGGCTGCTGCTCGCTGGAACTTTTGTAACGGCAAACGGACAGTTTCTTGCCGCTTCCGATACTTCGGAAAGCAGCGTGAAAAAATACAATAACATTATAAATGCCAATAAAGAGATCGTTGAATTCATCGAATATTCATTGGTACAGAAAGGACTGCCCAGACATTTGAGAAATCTGGCCCTGATTGAATCGCATTTCAACAGAAATATAACTTCAGGCGCCGGAGCAGTAGGAATATGGCAGTTTATGACCTCCCATGCCAATCAGTACGGACTTACAGAGCAAAACCGGACGGATGTGTATAAAAGTACCAAGACAGCCGTAGTTTCTCTGGCAAATCTCTATAGGAAGTATGGTGACTGGATTACCGTTGTAGCAGCTTATAACTGTGGCGAAGGAAATATTGCCAAAGCGATGCAGAATGCTGGGTCTACACAATACCATGTATTCTCTAAATATCTTCCCGGCGAAACAATCAACCATGTTAAGAAATATCTGAACGCCTGCTATGCAACCGGCGAGCTGGAAAGCGTTTTGAACAATTACAATTCTTCAAGGCTTAATAAAATTTTCTTTACAGAAGGCGGAAGCGGAAGAAATAATGCCGCACCGCTTCAGGAAACAGAAATTAATGCCGGATTTAATCTGGGTGTCATTGCCGATGAACTGGATGTAGAGATGAATGAAATTCTTGCCTGGAACCCCGGAATAGTTGAAGAGCTGCAGAAAAAAGGGGAGAGCCCTCTTTATCTTCCTACTGATCTTATGCCGGATTTTCTTTTGAAAAAAAATAAAATTCTTTCCCGTTCTATAAAAGAAGGAAACCGTATGCAGCAGTAATAAGCTTGAACAGTATATAATTAAACCGTAAATTTTTACGGTTTTTTTTGTTTCAATAAGTTAATGAAATACCTGTTAAAAATCTGCTAATTGTCCTTTAAAATTCTTAATATCTCTCATTTAAGTGTAAAATTTCTGTTGTGGGTGCTGTTGTAACTTATTTTTAAGGCATTTTAAATCAAATGCTTATGTTTTATTTTAATTCTATTGTCGTAGAATTACTACACTGAATCGTAGAATTACTACAAATTTTCAAATTTATATTCAAAAGCTTTTTTATCAAAATATGACGTTTTATATTTGTTCTGTAATCAATCACCAAATCACAAAATATTAACGATTAAAATTTACGAATCATGGCAGCAAATTCAAGAGGAATCTTAAAATTCAACGGAGGAGAAGGTCAGAAGCTATTAAAGCTTAACTACAGCGTATCAAGATCTACGGATGTTTCAGGTCGTGTAGCATCAGACCCTTCCAATGCACTGATCAAAATTACAGTAGAAGCTACTGAAAAATCGGACATCCTTGAAAGCTTACTGAACGGAAAGTATAAGCCTACTACAGGTGAAGTTACTTTCAACAAATCTCACGAAGAAGGAACGCTGATTACTTTAAACTGGACCAACGGATATGTGATCCAGCATCAGGTAGAGTTCGATGCAATAGACGAAAACAGTATGCTGATCAGTTTTGTAGTAAGCGCAGAAACAATTGACTATGGTACTTCTAAATTTGACGGGCTTTGGCCTTTAGAAGGCAAATAATCTGACAATCATCTTAGTAAAATAAATTGGTACAGAATAGTGTATTCGCAAGAATACACTGTTCTGTTTTTGCCGTTTTTGAACAATCGGAACCAAAATGATCCTGCCGAAGTTCTTATATGACCCGGTTACATAAGAACGGAGAAGCTTTCGATCGTGAAGCATCTGGAAGCTATTCAAATGTATTATACAGTCTAAGCAAAAAACCACACACTATGTTTAAAGATGATCAGTCAATAAAAGTACAGAGCCCAAAAAGCAGTATAAACGATATAGAGGCAGAACAGCTGAAAAATGCTGAAGATATTGCTGTACAAAAAATAGATGCTAAACTTCAGAAAGCAGATGAAGCGGTAAAAAAGTCCGCAAAAAAGGCAAAGGAAATTTATTCCGGTACTGCTCAGAACTCTAAAATGTTCATGAACCAGACCATGGTTCCCAATAATCCGTCCATAATCGAAAACAAGGTATGGACAAAACAGCCAACTTCCAAAATACATAATGCCGCAGCTATTCCTGACAGTTATATTGCTGGAATTAACAGGGTTGTGATGCTTGATATTGTAATAGAAGGACAGATGATCAGGCATTTCAAACATTTTAAGCTGGTGCAGAGTGCTTCAAAACATCACGAATTCAAGCTGATAATGGCCCACGATACTTTAGGGGGAGCCGAAAATCATAATTTGCAGGAAGCGCAAAACTTTTTAGGAAAAAGAATTACAGTAGTATTTAAATATAAAGATATTGAGCAGGGGCCTGAACGTAACTTTGTGGGTGTGATTACAGAAGTGGGATTCAGCCAGGAAAAAGGAAGCCTTGGAAATATTGTTCTTACAGGTTTCAGCCCCACAGTACTGCTGGATGCGGCACCTCATATTCAGAGCTTCGGCGGCGGTCAGGAAGTAAGCCTGAACAGTATTGCCGATCATGTGATAAAAGAGGGCCTGGGGCAGAATAAATTTGATTTCAGGGTAGATGCCCAGCATGGAAACGTCTCTTACAGCTCTCAGTATGAAGAAACTCATTATAATTATCTGGCAAGAATTGCTGAAGCTTATGGTGAACAGTTTTATTATGACGGTGAGGTGCTGCATTTTGGGAAGCTCCCGCCACAGGAAAAGCCTGTTAAGCTTACTTACGGAAGCAGTGTAAGTGATATTGCCATCAGGATGAAAGCTCAGCATGTAAGCCCAAGTTTTTACGGGTACAACAGCAGTAAAAATGAAAAACTGACTGCCGGAAGCTCAAAGATCAACCATACTTCGGATATTGCCAAACGTGCCTACGAAATATCCGAAAGAACATTTAAAACCCCATCATTGAGAGTGGCTCCTATCAAGGCCACATCATTTATGGATATTGATGCCTCTCAGAAAGGAACAGCAGGAAGCAAAGCATCGGAGGTTTTTATAACTTCAGGAACGACAACGGTTCCATTCCTGTATCCCGGATGCACTGCAGATATTGAAATGCGTAAAACAGAAACCAATGATACCTCTTATTTCACCAAATTAATGATCGTAGGCGTTACCCACGAAGTTAATGCAAGAGGATATTACGACGGGGCTTTTGAAGCTATTGCAGCAGACACAGGATTTATTCCCCGACCGGAATTTGAAACCCCTAAAGCGGAGCCTCAATTTGCCAGGGTAGTTTCCAATACAGACCCAATGAATCAGGGAAGAGTGAAAGTTCAGTTTGACTGGCAGGGCGGACCGGATACCACTGAATTTGTCCGGGTAATGACACCAGATGCGGGAAGCAGTGATAAAGTAAGCAAAAATAGAGGATTTATGGCCATTCCCGAGGTTGGAGATCAGGTTATTGTCAATTTTGTGCATCAGCACCCGGACCGTCCCTTTGTAATGGGAGGCATGTTTCATGGTGGAATCGGAGGCGGTGGAGGAACTGATAATAACATAAAAAGCTTAAGTAGCAGAAGCGGAAATAAGTTAGAATTAAATGATGGTGAAGGTTCTGTTTTCCTGACTGATCAGGGAGGTGCCAATATGAAATTTGATGGCGCGGGAAATGCAGAGACCAATGCCAATAATAATAAAACGGTAAACGTAGGAAATAATAATACGGTCAATGCTGGCAGTGCGAGTTCTATTAATGTTGGTGGAAAGGAAGGTGAAGCAGCTGATTCGGTTTTAAAAATGGATGCTGGTGGAAATATATCCCTGGAAGGAAAAACAAAAATTGAATTAAAGGTGGGAGAAAACAGTATTACGATTACAAAAGAAGGGATTTCTATTTCTGCTAAAGAAGGAATGCTGGATTTGAATGCATTAAAAAATGCCTTATTGGTAACACAGGATAACTTAAGTGTTCACAGTAAATCGGTGACTTCAATTAATGCAACGGGAGATATAATTATCACAGGAAGTAAGGTCGATATTAACTAATGTCGTGTAATCTATTCTAAAAATTAATCAGAGCATGACATTGGAACCGAATAATGAGTTATCAGGATTTAAATATGCCTGGTATAAAAAAGCAGAATACAATATCAATATTAAATCTTATCTTACATTAGGAGCAGGGAAAGCTAATCAGACGGAAATAGAAGAAGACTGGATTCTAATACCGGGAGATTATAATCAGATTACTGTACAGTCTTCTACCCAGAGATATATTCAGTCAGATGGGCAGATGCAGCCTTTTTATGAGATTCTTCAAAAAATAAATAAGGCAACAGAGGTCGTAGAGTTATCTTTAAATACAGATAAAAGTATTAATGAAGTTACCAACAAAAATGAAATTTTAAGCAAATGGGATGGGATAAAAAAGGATTTACATTTTTTTGAACTGGTAAAAGAAAGTTATAAAACTTTTATTCAGATCTATGATAAAGAATTTAATAATATAGATCGTAACATAGGACGAAATTTATTATACCAGACTATGTTTTATCCTTTACCCGTGTTCAGGGGAGGAAGCTTTACTGATGAAATGCCTGTAAGAACTACTTTATCAACGCTTTTTCCGGGAGAGGAACTAATATACAGTTCTGCATACGGAATTTCAAAAAATGAAAGAGGTGGTTATACCGTTAAGCTGGACGGGAAAAGTAAAAGTGACGAATCCCGGTTTGAAAATATATATCAAGATAAATATCAGAAAACCCTGGGGAACCCCTTGGAATATAAATATGCCATAGATGGGGAGTATATCTATAATGAAGATTCCGTATTATCTGAGATCATATTCCATGTGAAAGAAGAGCTTAATGAAAAAATGATTTATGTCTGTAGATATCATGTAAGATTAAATAAAAAATAACAATTAATTTACGATCATATGAGTCAATTATATATCGCACAGGATACTCCGCTTACTTGTAGTAAAGGAAGAAGACTGATAGGAATTGGAGTCAGTTCCCAGTCTTCAGTAAAGTTAAAAAATGGAGGAAAGCTGATGGCTACTGAAGACGATCGTTTTAAAGACAATTTTATTTGTCCTGAAATGATGGTGGCCGGGGCTTTAGCCGGAGTTGCTGTAGCAGCAGCTTTTTCCGGCGGTCTTTTGGTTTTGGCCGCCGCAGCCTGGGCAGGGAGTGCCCTTATAGACGATTGTCTGAATATCTGTTCGTTTTTATGTAAAGGAAGCGACTGGCAAAATACACATCCGAAAGTAAAAATTGAAAATAAAAAACCCTTATTGCAAAATTCCAGTTTACATTGTTTTATAGGGGGAGAGGTTACTTTTCATCTACCCATTGCCCAGCTTCAGGAAGCAAGTACGGCCAGCCAAATGGCACAAAATTCTTATGAAGATGGTTACAAGGATGAGAAGGGAAACGATGTGTCAATAGATGGGTATACCCGCATTAATACGGATGACCAAGGTAAATTAGACGAATTGTTTGGACCGGGGGTATTGAAGAAAGAAGATTTTAATACCAATAATGATAATGGCTTTTATGCGTCCTTATATCATAACGCAGAAACAGGAGACTTTTTCGTAGCGTTTAGAGGTTCCGAGCCTAAAGGGATGCAATTCTATCATGACTGGTTTATAGAAGACGGAGGACAGGCCTTTGGTTTTGATACTCCTCAGATAGAAAAGACGAGAAGCCTTGCCGAGAAAATGGATTATGCAACCAATGGAAACGTGAAATTTACGGGACATTCATTAGGCGGTGGAAACAGTGCCATGGCTTCCTACTATACGGGACTTACAGGTTATACCTTTAATACAAGAGGTGTTCATCAAAATACCTTAAATTATCTTGATGAAAAAGGAGCTGTAAAGTCAACTTCAAATATTATCAATTATAGTACAAGTAATGACATTCTTAATGGATTGCAAAACAATAGAGAAGGGTTACTCTCTACCTTGGCATTTTCAGGAATCCCAGGACTTAATTTACTTGCAGGGGCTGGAGGTCTTACCGGAGGTGTTCCCCGTGCCCTAAATGAGCAACATGAAATTTACGGATATATTGAAGACAATGAAGGGCTTGGTATAAAAACCATTGGAAGCGGTCACAGTGCTTATAATGATGCATTTCAGGCTATGATGAGCACAATCAATACAGACGTTGTAGCAAATAATATATAATATGAAAGCAATTATTCTAATACTTCTATCCATTATGACACTTACCAATTGTTCAGATTCTGTGCTTAGATCCCGTAAAAATATAAATAGAAGAAATCTTCCGCCAGCAAAATTGTTTGAGGGGCCACAGCTTAAAGCTGCACAAAGTATTTTTGATGAAGACCATGAAGAACTTCTGCATGCTATTAAGGCTCATCCTGAAGTCATTAACCAGCTGAGTGACAAGGGAGAAGATAATGGGTACACATTATTGCACTATGCTGCATTACTTGAAAATATGAAAGCAATGGAATCCTTATTGCAAAGTGGGGCAGATCCTAATATTATTATGCCTCAAGGTTTGCCGGTTAAGCATGCCGTAGCCCTTAATAATTATGATATGCTGAACTTATTATTAAAATACCATGCAACACTTAATCCTGCAGTTGGAGTGAATCCGCTTAGTGATGCAATGGTGCTGGGAGATGAAAATGTTGAAAGAAAAATGATAAACTATTTGCTTGAACATGGGGCAGATATTAATAATGTATCCTACAATGGAGGCAATATTATGGAAGATGCTGCAAGAGATAATTTGGATTTGGCCAGCTATTTTCTGGAAAAAGGAGGCCAGCCTGTTATTGCCGGAACCCATCTTTCTCCAATGGCTGATTATATTCAATACAAGGAAAAGCAGAAAAATGAACGTAATTTACAGGATTCTCCATATTATCAAAAATTATCAGCGCTTAAAAAACAGCTGATTGAAAAACATAATGTTCAGTTTCCCTACAAAAAAGATACTGTAGAAGAAGCCAAACTCAGGATAAAGCTTTATGAAAATCTGAGTCCTAAAGATAAAATATCAGTCAATTTCAAAAAGAATTACGGTGAAAATCGCTATCAGGAAGATTTGACTATTGTAAAAGGAAAATAAAGACAACCGGAAACAATACTTTAATAAATATAAAAATCAGATCACACAAGGTCTGATTTTATTTTTATATTTCCCGTAACAGTGTAAAATATAAAGAAATTGAAGCTTCTTAAAAGCATTATTTCTACTTTAAACAGGCATTTACAACATTATGTTAAGTCAAAAGTCGTAGAATTACTACATCAAATCGTAGAACTACTACAATATTTCAGATTTGCATTCAAAAACTTTTTCCTTACCTGTATCGATTCTATCTTTGCTCTGTAATCAATCACTATTCACACCATATATAACATTAAAATTCACCAATCATGGCAGCAAATTCAAGAGGAATCTTAAAATTCAACGGAGGAGAAGGTCAGAAACTGTTAAAACTTAACTACAGTGTGTCAAGATCTACAGACGTTTCAGGACGTGTAGCATCAGACCCTTCCAATGCCCTTATCAAAATTACAGTAGAAGCTACAGAAAAATCTGATATCTTGGAAAGTTTATTGAACGGAAAATATAAACCGACAACAGGAGAGGTTACTTTCAACAAATCTCACGAAGAAGGTACACTGACTACTTTGAAATGGGAGAACGGATACGTGATCCAGCATGAAGTAGATTTCGATGCAGTTGACAGCAACAGTATGCTGATCAGCTTCGTAGTGAGCGCAGAAGTTATCACGCTTGGTAACTCTGAGTTCCGCGGAATGTGGCCTTTAGGTAATTAATAAGACCCAAGTCTTTTAGTAAAAAAATAACATCAGAACAGAACGGCAGAAATGCTGTTCTGTTTTTTTATGGACATTATAAAACACTTTTAGAAGCATATCCAAAAACTTACAACTCACAATTCATAACGGATAACCCGATAAAATATTCCTATTTTCTTATATTTGTTCATTATAGACATTATGGACGCAACACAAGATAAAAGACTCTTTCTCATCGATGCTTATGCGATGATATTCAGAGGATATTACGCATTGATCAGGAATCCCAGACTGACAAGCAAAGGTTTGGATACCTCTGCAATTTTCGGTTTTACCAATTCCCTGATCGAACTGATCAGAAGAGAAAAGCCCACCCATCTCGCAGTAGTTTTTGACGTAGGACAGGCAAGTGTAAGAACTGATGACTATGCAGACTACAAAGCCAACAGAAGCGAAACTCCTGAAGCAATCAAAATAGCTGTTCCATACATTCATAGAATTCTGGAGGCAATGCATATTCCCATCTTAGGAGTAGAAGGTTATGAAGCAGATGATGTGATAGGAACCATTGCCTGCAAAGCAGAAAAAGAAGGCTACACCACTTTCATGGTAACCCCGGATAAAGACTTTGCCCAGCTGGTTACAGATAAAATTAAAATCTATAAACCAGGCTTAAAAGGAGGCGACATAGAAATTCTTGGAGTAGAAGAAGTAAAGGCAAAATATGAGATAGAAGATCCTAAACAGGTCATCGATTTCCTTGCAATGATGGGAGATGCTGTGGACAATATCCCCGGACTGGATGGAGTAGGAGAAAAAACAGCCATGAAATTCCTTAAAGAATTCGGAAATATAGAAACCCTGCTGCAGAATACCGATAAGCTGAAAGGAAAGCTGAAAGAAAAAGTGGAAGCTTCGGCAGAACGTGGAATTTTATCCAAAAAACTGGCAACCATCATATGCGATGCACCAATAGAATTCCATCAGGAACAATATGATCTCGATACCCCGGATTTCGAAAAGGTAAAAGAAGTTTTTGATGAAATAGAATTCAGGAGACTATACGAAAACCTGTACCGGGCATTTGCGTCTGCCCCTGCAGAAACTGTGATCGTAAGTGAAGTTGAAGTGACGCAGACTACTGCCGGTACCGAAATAAAAGGACAGGTAATGCAGCTTGACCTGTTTGCCAATTTTGAAGAATTGGATCAGGCGACTTCTACCAAAACTTCCATCGACAAGAATGACCATCTATACCAGTTTGTAAACAATCCGAAAGCACAGAAGGTATTGGTCAGTAACCTGTTAAAACAGAAAGCAGTCTGTTTTGATACAGAGACCACTTCACTGAACGAATTGGAAGCAGAACTTGTAGGAATGAGCTTCTCCTATAAAAAAGGGCTGGCTTACTATGTTCCTTTATCTGAAGACAAAGGGGAAGTGCTCCAGACACTGGAAATTTTCAGACCGTTCTTTGAGAAAGAAGACCTGTTGAAAATTGCTCACAATTTAAAATTCGATTATAAAATACTAAAGCAGTACAATATTACGGTACAAGGGGCCATGTTTGACACTATGATTGCCCATTATCTGCTGAACCCGGACGGAAGACACGGAATGGACTATCTTTCCGAAGTTTACCTTAATTACAAACCCGTATCCATTGAAACCATTATCGGGAAAAAAGGAAAGAACCAGGGAACTTTCAGAGATGCAGACCTGAGAACACAGACCGACTATGCTGCGGAAGATGCTGATGTAACTTTCCAGCTGTACGAGCTGTTTGCCCCACAGCTGAAAAAAGAGAACCTGGAAGAGCTTTTCTTTAAAATAGAAATGCCTTTGATGGAAGTTCTTGCTAAAATGGAACTGGCCGGAATTTCACTTGATGAAAAATGGCTGGCCCAGGAAAGTATCGATCTTGAAAATGACCTGAGACAGCTGGAAACCAAAATCTTTGAACTTTCAGGTGAAGAATTCAACATGAATTCACCCAAACAGCTTGGAGAAATCCTGTTCGAAAAAATGCAGCTGGATCCCAAAGCAAAGAAAACAAAAACCGGACAGTACGCAACTTCAGAAGATGTTCTTCAGAAACTGAGCTCAAAACATGAGATCATCAAGCATATCCTGGAATACAGAACCTATCAGAAACTGAAATCTACCTATGTAGATGCCTTGCCTTCACAGATCGATAAACTGGACAGCAGGGTACATACCAATTTCTCCCAAACTACGGCTGCTACAGGACGTCTGGCAAGTGTAAACCCCAACCTTCAGAATATTCCGATCAGAACACTGCGCGGACAGCAGATCAGGGGAGCTTTTGTTTCAGGAGAGGGAAAAAAGATCATCTCTGCCGATTATTCTCAGATCGAACTTCGTCTGATTGCCGAGATCTCAGGAGAAGAAAATATGATCAAAGCTTTCCAGGACGGAGAAGATATCCACGCTTCAACAGCTGCAAAACTTTTTAAGATTCCTTTGGAAGAAGTTTCCAAAACCCAGAGAAGCCAGGCAAAGACCGTGAATTTTGGGATTATCTACGGACAGGGAGCCTTTGCGCTGGCAGAGCAGACCGGACTTTCAAGAACAGAAGCCAAACAGATGATCGAAGCGTACTTTGAAACTTATCCGAAATTAAAAGAATATATGGCAGAGCAGGTCAGTAAAGCCCGCCAGATAGGATATGTAGAAACGATATTAGGAAGAAAACGTCACTTAAAAGATATCAATTCCAATAATTTCGTCGTGAGGGGACATGCAGAAAGGAATGCCGTTAATGCACCGGTTCAGGGAAGTGCAGCAGATGTTGTAAAACTGGCCATGATTAAAATTGATCATGAGCTTAACGCACAGCAGCTGCAGACCAAAATGCTTCTTCAGGTACATGACGAACTCATATTTGAAGCGCCGGTAGATGAAATTGAAGCGGCTTCAAAATTAATTAAAACAGAGATGGAAAGCGCTTTGAAAACCCAGGTGCCTTTATTGGTAGAAGTGGGAGTCGGAAACAACTGGCTGGAAGCCCATTGATAAAATATTTAAAATAAGGTGGGTTTTTAAACTCACCTTTTATTTTGCTTTATCTGAGCCCGGAATTACTCAATCTGACCATCCGGAGAAAGAACTTTAAAATAAAAAAGAAGACTAAAAGCTTTAGTCTTCTCAACTTTCTGCATAATACAGAAAATTTGTAATCATTTTTCACCTCATCGATTTTACCTTCGTCTCTGGTTTTTTAAGGCCTGTATTTAAAAGAATGACAATTCATTCCGAATCAATACTAGCTAAAGATAAGAAGTTTAAACTTCCTGTGAAATACTACTTTTGTATTAATTTTAAGAAATTCCCAATTATTTCAGGATTCTTCATTTACATCCTTTAATTTAGTCAGGTTTTCAAGAATATTGGGAACGAATCTTTCAGCGAAACCTGCGAGGAAGGACCAAACGAGAAGCTTGGCCAGTGCCGCGGGAATATAAACGATATAGTAAAATTCATCAGCATTTGGAAATAACGTACCGCCAATCATTTCACCCATGAAGATCAGAGAAAGAATAAAGGCAAAAACAGCACCTATTGTCTGTATAGAAACTAATTCCCTGATGGTTATTTTATGATTAAAAACGCCCGGTCTTTGCGCCCGTGTGATAAGGCTTACGGCTGCGCCGAGTGCTCCAAAAGATAAAGCAGCACTGAAAATTGAAGCTCTTGTAAGCAGTTTAAATTGTCTGGATTCCGCATCATTCCTCCAGTCTTTTACGGTGATCCTGTTTTCGTTCTCATTAAAATTTTCAAAACTAGAGTAATGAGGCTGTCCCTTCAGATATAGAAAATAAATAAAAGGAAGACATAAAAGGATACTGTACAGGATGGCCGTAATGATAAAAGGACCTGTGTTTTCCTTTCCTAAAAGTCCGAAATTTAGAGTTTTCATGGTATTGTTGTTTTTAATTCTGGCTGTGTTTTATTGTATAGGCTTTTTAAATCTGATACAACAAATTTCGAATTATTACAGACGAATATCAATTACCCTTTTTCGCTATTTTATTTTAAAAGATTTTCAAATGAAGAACCGCTTATTCATCATTTACAGATCCGTAAACCTTTTGTATAATATCTTCCGGAGAAGTTTTGTCAAATAAATACCTTTCTTTTTTGAGGTGAAAAGTCTTAGATTCTGAAGGCATTTCTTCTTTCATGGTATTCACGGTCTCAAGAATCAGTTTACCATTCATCGGCTCATAATAGAGGGCAGAGTGGGACCCGGCTCCCATATTGTAAGTCTCAATATAAGTAAGAATAAGATCTCCGTTCAGATACTTAAACCTGCTGAACTGATTTCCATTGGGACCGGCATTATATAAATTAATAGAAAGTTCTCCTTTTTCTATAGAAATATCTTCCGGATCATACATTTTGTAGCCGGCTTCATTGTATTCATCAGGAAGAACAGTATCTGAGATCTTATGCAAACGGAAAGTTTTATCCGTGTTTTTCAACAGGATCATTATTTTTCTGCCGGCCAGCGTATCTTCTTTTTTCCTGATAACAAGCGCAATATCGGAAAGCCCATCCCGGTTAAGATCTCCTTCCGCATCATACTGAATTTCATAGCCGTCAGGAACCAGATCAGATGGCTTTCTGCTTTTGAAAGATCTAGTTTCTTGTTCGGCAAGAAAATTATTTATAGTATCTTGTTGTATAGCTTTTTCTACAGGATTATTTTTCTGATCAAGTGCTGACTTTTTATCTTTTTTGCAGGATAAATACAGAAGGCAAAAAGCAAGTAGAGGGATAATTTTTTTCAAGGTTTTTGTTTTGGAATTCTGTAAGTTAATTCTTTTAACAATTGATTTCTATTTAGTTTTTGGACCCATAATTTTCTCCACATCATCAATCTCCTTTTCCATTCTTTGTTTCCAGTTATTTCCATTCCTTTTTTCAAGATATGAATCAGTTAGTTCATTATATTTTTCCTGCGCTTTTGTATCCATTGCATCAATGATACATCCGGTGTTTTTTGAAACAATTCCATATTTCTGATAAATGCTGTTGATCAGGTGGACTGTTTTTTCATCATAGGCAGGAACGATAAAACCTACATTTCTTATGACAACTTGATCTTTTCTAATATCTTTTTCGGCTTCCTGTACATAGTGTTTTTCCAGTGCATTGAGGTCCTTTTTATTCTTTATGAATGCAGTGAAGGATATGAAAACAAAAAATGCAAGAATCAGAGAATTTAAAAAGGAAAATACCCGCAAAAATTTACCTTTAAAGCTTAATTTTTTAAAATCCAGACTGCTGACAAGATAAGAAACAAGGACTGTTGTGGCAAAAAAGAAAGGCAGATACTGCAGCTGACATTCTTTAACTATATACCATAAATCAAACTGCACAGGATAATTGATAAAATAGTATTGTAAAATATAGGCAGCAGTGACTAACAGGACTATCGTTAAATTGATGGTAATGAGTTTTTTGTACATATCAGCAGCTTTGTACGTTGATAATTTTCAATAAAGATAATTTTTTTTGAACACTTCAAGCCGGATATCCAAGATCCAGTCTGATATTCAGAAGAATCACAAAAACCTTCAGGAGATTCTTGTGATCCTTAATTGAGGCTCTTCTCATAGTAAGCTAGATATTGTATTCAATCTCGCCAATGTAATATAATGCATAGTCTTCCTCATTCACGGAAACCGGGTTGGGGATTGCATGTTTGTTTGCAAAAATAATAGCATTGACCGGAGTTTCCAGGCCTAACTGATTGATCTTTTGTTCCACAACAGGAAGCCATTGATCAGCATAAGAATAATCTGTGAATTTTTCATAAATGCCTAAACTTTCATCTTCAAAGCCATATTCCAGAAAATCATAATCAAACCATTGGATATTCTGTGATTCAGCAAATTTTGAGACGTAAAGATCCTCAGTTTCCTCTTCTGTGTAATACCTCTCATCTTCTTCTGCAAATTCATTAAAGTCTTCCTCATTTTTAAAATATCCCAACCAAAAGTGTGAAATTTCTTTCTCCATAAATTATTTTTTTAAAGTATACTGTATATTTATTTTAATCTCTTTAACTGCTCACTTTCATGAATAACTTTTTCCAATCGGGAGAGTCTTGTTTTTTCCTGTTTTGCGCTCATCAGCCAGTGAATGATCATTCTTTTATAGGAAGGAGCCTGTTTTTCAAAAAAAGCCCATGCATTTTGATGGGTTTTAAACTGTTTCTCATACACCGGATCAAGGATAATATCCTCTTTCTCATGAGAATAAATTCCTGTTTTATCTTCTCTTCTTGCTTCAAATGCTTTTTGCCCTTCCACAGTCATAAGCCCCACTTTGGTCAGTTCTTCCACTTTTTTTATATTGATGATACTCCAGGTGCTATTCGGTTTTCTTGGGGTAAAACGGTTAGAATAGCTCTCTGAATCTACAGATCTTCTTACACTGTCTATCCACCCGAAACATAAAGCCTGGTCCACAGATTCAGACCAGCTCATAGAAGGTTTTCCGCTGTCTTTTTTATAGAATCCCACCAGAATTTCTTTTTCTTTTATATGATTCTCTTCCAGCCACTTCCTGAATTCTTCCTTTGTTGCAAAAAAAGTAGGGTTCATAGTGAATCTTTTTATTCATATTAAAATGTAATATTACAAAACTTTCTTTTAAACAGGATAAAACTGGTCATCAAAAGGCATTAAAATAAACTTTTTTTATTGTAATTTTATTCAGGTAAAACTTCAGTACAATGGAATTTCTTCAGGATCATTATGTTATACAAAACGAACTGCTGCTGATACTGATCTCCGTATTTTTGGGGCTGCTGATTGGTGCAGAACGCGAATACCGGAACAGATCAGCGGGTCTCCGGACTTTTATTCTGGTGTGTTTCGGTTCCTGTCTTTTTACCATTCTCTCCATTAAAATAGGAGTGGAAAATCCGGACCGCCTGGCAGCCAATATCATTACCGGAATAGGTTTTCTGGGTGCCGGAGTCATTTTTAAAGGCGATAATAAGATCGATGGAATTACCACTGCAACGACTATCTGGGCTACTGCTTCAATAGGAATGGCTGTGGGTTCAGGCTATGTTTATCTTTCGCTGCTGGGAACGGCTTTGGTACTTTTGATCCTCAGTGCACTGATATACCTTCAGAATTTTATAGACAGCAGTCACAAAATAAGGGAATATAAAATAACCGTAACCAGGTCCGAGGATATTAAACATTGTGAAAAAATCTTTGAAGAACATCATCTGAAGCATTTTATGCTTAAACTGCAGTATACCCAGGGAAACCTTTCTATAACATGGATGCTTACCGGAAAGCATACGAAACATGATGAGGTAGTGAAAAGCCTTATTAATGATCCTAAAATCACAGCCTATCAATTCTAAGATAAAAAAAATAAAGGCCTGAGCCCTTATTTTTTCTTGAAAACATACAGATCTTTGTTAGGACCGGTTATTTCCCTGCCGTCCATATCCAGCTGTATGAGAATGTTTTCTCCTACCTTGTATCTATGATTGGGGCTTTTCCCTTTTAGCGTAATTACACTTCCTGCAGCATCCCATTCAAAAGTTCCTTTATCCTGATTTTTCGAATTTCTGTCGATGTATTCTTCAGTGATGCTGAAGGTTTTATCATTGTTAATAGTAAGAGAGGTCTTAATTCCCGGACAGTCTGCACAAGGAACTACAGCCTCATACGTTCCCGGCCAGTCAAGAGCGTTTTCCGAAGTATCGCCCGGAGCAGAAGGAGTTACTGTTGCAATACTGTCAGAAGCAGGTGTTTCTACGGTTGCAGAATCCGTGGTTGTATCAATAGTTTCGGGATTTTTTTCTTTAGGATTACACGATGTTAAAAACGCAGCAGATGCAATTCCCAAGATGAATATTTTGCTATTTACCATGATAAAATAATTTTGATATATTTTGAATAATTAAGTTCCTTATCATCAACAAAAACTGAGCCATAGAAAGGAGCTGGAGCGTCGGAGAGTTTAAGAGTTAATAAGTGTTTTAAGGGTAAAAGTAAAGACAGAAGATGGAAACTCCGGAGATCTGTAAAGGCTATTTCCTCTAAAATAACCTGAGTTCGGGATAAGAAATACCTGAAAACAATTGTATTTTTATCGCAAAGGCAAACAAAGTAGATTTTTTGACATGTTAATAAGAAAAACAAGGGCATTTCATTTAGCAAAGTAAGACCAATATATTTCCCTGTATTGCTTACCAATAAGTGAAACGGCTCTGTCTATCTTAAAAAATCAAATGAATACTTTTTAAAGCTTTGTTTATCCTTGCGTTTAATTTTATCCTTATCCCGAATTCAGGTTAAAATATAAATCCGGCATCTGAAATCTTGACTCTTGGCTCTTGTTTCTTGACTCTTAAATTCACTATTCACAATCTATCCCTTTCCCATCCGTGAACACCAATTTTCGCTGTTATTTCATAAGGCATATGTATAATATTCTTTGTAAATTGGGACAAAATTTTGATTATGACAAAAAAGATACTTTTATCTGTATTTCTTTTGCCGGCTGCAATGGCATTTGCGCAACAATATGGAGGAATGTGGATTCCTACAGAGCTGAATGAAAAGGAAATGAAGGATTTGGGAATGAAGATCTCTGCCAAAGACATTTTCAATACTCAGAAGCCGAGCATAAAGGATGCAGTAGTACAGTTTAACGGTGGGTGTACTGCAGAAATCATTTCACCTAAAGGATTATTGCTGACCAACCACCACTGTGGCTATGGGCAGATCCAGGCCCATTCTACGGTTCAGAATGATCTTCTTTCCAATGGTTTCTGGGCTAAAAACCCGGACGGGGAGCTTCCTAATCCCGGTGTAAAAGTAGACTTCATTGTAGACATCAAAGAAGTGACAGATCAGATCCTGGAAGGGACAGACAATCTTGTGGAGCCTGAACTGACTAAAAAAGTTAATAAAAATATTGAGGTTTACAAAAACTCTCAGAAAATAGAATCTTACCAGTCGATCATTGTGAAATCAATGTATTACGGTAACAAATATTATGCTTTTACCACAGAAACGTACAAAGATATCCGTCTGGTTGGGGCACCGCCTCAAAGCATAGGGAAATTCGGAAGTGATACGGATAACTGGGTTTGGCCAAGACATACCGGGGATTTCTCCATGTTCAGAATCTATGCAGGAAAAGACAACAAGCCTGCAGAATATTCAAAAGACAATGTTCCTTACGTTCCGAAACATTATCTTCCCGTTTCTATAAAAGATAAAGCTGAAAACGATTTTACATTCGTATTCGGGTTTCCGGGAAGAACAACAGAATATCTTCCTGCAGTAGCAGTGGAGAAGATCATGACAGATATAGATCCTGCAAGAATTGCCGTACGTGAAGTAGCGCTGAAAACACTGGACGAAAAAATGCGTACTGACAGCGAAACACGTATTAAATATTCTTCAAAATATGCATCGGTGGCCAATTACTGGAAAAAATGGATCGGTGAAGTAGAAGGGCTGAAAAAATCCAATGCAGTGGAGAAAAAAGTAATGTATGAAGGTTCTTTAGTCGCTAAAAATCATGAGATCAAAGCCACTCTGGATCAGTTGAATAAACTGTACAACGATCAGGCTCCTTATGCATTAAACAATGCCTACTATACAGAAGTGGTAAGAAATGCCGAAACGCTGAAGCTGGCAGGTGACTACTACGACTACATTACTACTGTAGAAGCAGGGAAAATGGACGAAAAAGAGCTTACAAAACTGAAGAAAAAGGTAAGTTCTTTCTACAAGGATTACAGCGCAGAGCTTGATGCTAAGGTGACGGCAAAACTACTGGCTTTATATGCCAATAAAACCGCTCCTCAGTTCCTGCCTGCCGGATTCAATAAATATAAAGACGAGAACCAGAACATTCCGGTGGTGGAAGAAATGTCGAAAAACTCCATTATTACAGGAAGAGAGCAGGTAAACGGAGCAAGTCTTACCGGAGATATTGAGAAAGCATTTTCCAACCAGGACAAGCTGATCAAGACTTTGAAAAAAGACCCGATTTACCAGCTGTATGTTTCTATGAAAGAAACGTATATGAAAAATGCTGATCCTCAGTTTACTTCTCTTCAGGGAAAAATTGATGACCTGCAGAAGAAATTCATGGCACAGCAGATGGCAACGGATAAAGACAGAAAATTCTTCCCGGATGCCAATTCCACTCTTCGGGTAACCTACGGAAAAGTAAAAGGTTCTACGCCTAGAGATGCTGTTTCTTACGGTTATCAGACACATTTGGCAGGAGTAATGGAAAAATATATTCCTGGAGATTATGAATTTGATGTCCCTAAAAAACTGATTGATCTTTACAATAAAAAAGATTACAGTATTTATAAAGACAAAACAGGCGATGTTCCGGTAGGATTCACTGCGACCAACCATACAACGGGAGGAAACTCAGGAAGTCCGGCGCTTGATGCCAACGGAAACCTTGTAGGACTTAACTTTGACAGACAGTGGGAGGGAACGATGAGTGATATCAATTACGACCCCCGCTTCAGCCGGAATATCATGGTAGATACCAAATATATCCTGTTCATTATCGATAAGTTCGCCGATTCCAAATGGCTTATCGACGAAATGAAGGTGATAAAATAATACACAAAAGTAATACCTTTAAGAATCTATTTAAATCCAATTTGAATAGATTCTTTTTATTTAATAGAGATGAAAGAGAAGATCATCAATTTACTCGCCGCTTTTGAAACGGGAAATATCGGAAATTCTTTTCCGATGGATTACTGTTTGCCTGTCTACCACTGCGTTTCAGATGAAAGTCTGCCGCATATCCGGCACATTATCCAGTATAAGAATACCAGACAGTTTGAAGAAGATCTGGACTGTCTTTCAAAACACTTTCAGTTCGTCAGCTGGTCAGAATTCAAGGATTTTGTCAATGGTAAGTTTAAACCTAAAAAAAAGATTGCTTTCCTGACTTTTGATGACGGGTTCAGGGAGTTTTACGATACCGTACTTCCCGTTCTGGAACGAAAAGGAATATATGCCTGTAATTTTATAAATCCGGCTTTTATTGATAACCGGGAACTGATGTTCAGATGTAAAGCGAGTTTAATTATTGATGCTGCAGAAAAAGTGAAAACAGCAGATCCGGAAGTCTATCAAATGCTTTACTTAGAAAATCTGTCAAAAGAAAGTTTAAGGCAGCAGGTTTTAAAGATCAGTTATCATAAAAGAGATCTTCTGGACAGACTTGCTGAAAAATTGGAAGTTGACTGCACTGCTTACCTTAAAGAGCAGACCCCTTATCTTACAACAGACCAGTTAAAAATACTGACACAAAAAGGCTACGGAATTTCCTCCCACAGCTGGGATCATCCCAAATATGGCGAACTGTCCTTGAAGGAGCAGATGGAAAGTACCGACCGGACTTTTAATTATTTGAAAGAGAATGGCTTTTTATATGAAAGCTTTGCATTTCCATTCACGGATTTTGGAGTGAAAAAAGATTTCTTTGATGAGTTGTTTAAAAATGAAGATCTATTTTGCTGCTTTGGAAGTGCAGGCGCAAAATCAGACAGTGTTGAAAGGCTTTTTCACAGAATTCCAATGGAAATGGGAGAGAGCGGAGAAAGCATATTAAAAAAAGAAACGGCCTATTTCAGACTGAAAAGAATAATCAACAAAAATAAAATAGTGAGAAGATGACCGAGCTAAAGACATTTAACAAAAAAGAACTTGAAGATTTCGTTTCGTCAGGAGATTTCAGAGGCTTTGATTTTCTTCCTATTTCAGAGCACCGGGCAAAATCCCAGATCAGAAACCTGAAAGCTTTAGATAATCAGACACTTTTGGTTCTGGCTTTTTATGACGGAAAACTGGCGGGATATGTAGGATGCTTTCCTGATAATTATTTAATTGACGGGAAAATATTCCATTATGCATGGTTAAGTACTCTGTTTGTAAGTGAAGAATTCCGTGGGAAAAGGATTGCAAAAACATTGCTGAATAAGATGTTTGAAGAATATGACGGCAATATTATCGCAACAGAATTTACCAAAGAAGCAGAAGCTCTTTACAATGTATTGGGTGTTTTTGAATATGTGCATCCAAAGGCAGGAAAAAGATATTATTTTCGTTCAGATGCAGCTCATATTATTCCTGGAAAAAAGCCTGAAACCAAAGTATTGAAGCCACTTTTTCAAATAACTGATGCTGTTGCGAACTCCTTAATTGCTTTAAAAAACTCTGCCATCAAAAAGCCCGGATTCAAATTCGAAATTCTTGATCATATTGATGCAGAAAGCTCGGAATTCATGTCGGAATTTCAGGCTAAGCGGAATGCCGATGAAATCAATGTATTTATAAAAAATCCATGGGTACTGGAAAGTAAGAAGAAAGAAGAGAAGTACCTGTTTTCGGCCTATGCTGAGGTTTTTAAATATGTTTGGATAAAAATATATGATGACAACAGTAATTTAACAGCCTGTTCACTGCTCCAGCTCAGGGACGGAAACCTTAAAATTCCGTATCTGTTTTCAAAAGCTGCCGGTTTAGACCCCTTTATTGAATTTTTAAGCTATTTTATTGTCAGCAATAAAATAAAAACCTTAACCAGCTATCACAAGGACCTCAATACCAGAATAGAACAGTCAAAAAGGTTTCCTAAAATCTACGAACGCGATTTTGAAAGAAGATACCTGTTTCACAAACAGCTGATCCAGCACTTACCGGAAGGATTTGATCCGCAATATCAGGACGGGGACGGAGATTGCATGATGACTTAGGCATGCTTTCTTATCACTGAAACGGTTTTGCTTAATTTAAAAATAAAACTGAATGCTATGCAGAAATAATTTATTAAAGAATAATCTGCCGATTTATTTCCGTTGTAAAAATCTGTGTAATCTGCCGAACAGCTAGATTTTAAAATTTAAACAGCCTCTAGGCTTTTTATACCGATTTCAGGTAGATATAAAAAACCGCCTCAAAAAAATGAAGCGGTTTGTTTTTTTTAATGTCCGAAGATCTCTTCCAACGTTAATTCTTTAAAGATTCCCATCTGATTGACGGCGTCCATATCCAGATTTTCTTTCTTGCCAATAATTGCTGTATTAAAATGTATTGGCTTGATTTTCGTCTGATAAAAATCCTTAAGATCTTCAAATTTCAGGTTTTCGATCTGTCCGTAGATATCTTTTCTGAAATCATGGTAGACCCCGAGTTTTTTAAGCCTTAACGTATTGAAAAATATATTGTTCCGGGTAATTCTGGTTGAAGCGATCTGTTTCAGGGCTGCATTTTTGGCATTTTCAAACTGGGTAGGCACTTCCGGAAGCTCATTCATCAGCTCACTCATTGTGCTTACGGCAGTCTGGAGCTTATCCGGCTGCGTTCCGATATACGTGGTGATATAATCAGGGTGTCCCAGTTCGGAATTGGCTGAATAGGAAACATACGCAGAATAGGCTAAACTTTTACTTTCACGGATCTCCTGAAAAACAATAGATGACAGTCCTCTTCCGAAATATTCATTGAAAACGTTGATCTTTCCAAAGTTTAAAGTATCCACCTGGTAGCCTCTTCCCACTTTGCTCATTTCCATCTGAACCATATCGTAATCTGTGAAATAGACGTTTCCGTTGGTTTCAGGTTCTGGATATTGTTTAGGCTCAGGAATCCTGAAGCTTTCATTTTCAACATACTTTCCAATATACTGTTTGAAATTTTCCACATCCTTTCCATAGAAAAATATCTCATAAGGATATTTGAAAAGCTTTTTCATTCTGTCTGTAAATATCTCAGCACTGCTGCTTTCAAGCTCTTCTTTCGAAATAATATCCGTGTAACGTGAAAAACTTCCCAGTTTTGTATAATTGGTCAGGGCAGTCATGATACGGGTTTTATCTTTTTTTGTAGCCTGGCGGTTTTCCAGAACTGTTTCTACAAACTGCCTGTAGATCTCCTGATCCGGTTTTACCTCATACATCCAGTGTTGCAGAAGGGCAATTCCTTTTTCAATATTTTCTTCCAGCCCGCTCAGTGAGATCAGAAGCTGGTCATTCGTTGTCTTAAAATCATTGCTGATCCCGATCTTAAAGAATTCCTTCTTCAAATCTTCAGGCGAAAGATCGTCAGTTCCAAGATACTGCAGTAACTGTGTGGAAATCCCAAGATCCCTGTCATGATCGCTTCCGAAAGGGAAAATAAAGTGTGCCTGTGCAATATCATTGTATTTATTACGGACGAAGCTCAGTTTTTTATCCTTTACCGTATCAGTAAGGATTTCTTTTTTATAATCAATAAATTCCGGTTGGATATCCTCTGTTTTTTCTGCAACAATTTCCTTTAAAAAGTCAGACTGTGCATCACGGTTTATTTTAATCGGGGTAATTCCCGGGTTTTC
Organism: Chryseobacterium sp. NFX27; assembly: GCF_049887855.1. Classification (NCBI taxonomy): domain Bacteria; kingdom Pseudomonadati; phylum Bacteroidota; class Flavobacteriia; order Flavobacteriales; family Weeksellaceae; genus Chryseobacterium; species Chryseobacterium sp. NFX27. The sequence continues at coordinate 87,887 of NZ_JAGEKK010000018.1, forward strand.
TACTCTTACCAATTGATCATTAACGCCTTTTTCCTTATAAACAACAACATAATTGTCTTTAAAAAAAGCATTGGCGAAATCTATAACCTCTTCTTTGGTAAAGGTTTCATACTCATCCATTTCATTCAGCTCCTGTTCCCAGGTTCTGCCTTTGATATAGGTGTCGTAAAGATTGGTAGCCAGTCCATCTGCTGTTTCCAAACCTTTCATCCTCTGGATTTTGAAATCATTAATGATTGCAGGAAGAATCCAGTCCGGAAACTCCCCTTTTCTGATCAGCTCGATCTGCTCCAGCACCATATCTTTTGCTTCATCCAACGTCTGCGTTTCTTTCGGAACCGCAACGATAGAAAAATACCCGTACTGCTTTAAGCCTACAGAAAAAGCCTGGGCCCAAAGCATTCTTTGCGTCTGGTTGATATTAAGGTCAAGAAGTCCGGCTTCCCCTCTGTTGCTGAGGATATTGGCTGTAATATCTGCCAGCATAGCTTCTCTGGTCCCATAGCTGTCTGTTCTCCATGCCAGCTGAACTCTTGGTGTTGTAGGACTTTTTACCGTTCTTTTTACAATTTCCGTTAATGGCTGTTCAACAACCGGCGTCTTTTTCGGAAGTTCTCTGTAAGGAATTGTTCCAAAATACTGGTCAACCAGCTGAATCGTTTCCTCAAAATCCAGGTCTCCCACCAAAACCATAGCATAATTATTCGGAACGTAATATTCATCAAAATACTTATGAATAGCTTTCATAGAAGGGTTCTTCAAATGTTCCGGCTTCCCTAGCGTAGTTTGCTGCCCATTCGGATGCGTAGGAAAAAGAGCGGACATAAGCTCATAACTCACAAGTCTTGAATCATTATCCTGGGCTCTGTTGAATTCCTCATATACCGATTCCAGTTCCGTATGGAAAAGTCGGAGCACAATCTCTGAAAATCTTTCCTTCTCTATTTTTAGCCATTTTTCAAGCTCGTTATTCGGAACATTATTTTTATAAACCGTTTCATCAAACCACGTATGGGCATTCGTTCCACTGGCTCCGAGGGAAGAAATTGCTTTATCATATTCATTGGCGATTGCATATTGGCTGGCTTCCTGGGATACCGTGTCAATTTTTTTATAAATTTCCTTCTTTTTTTCAGAATCCTGTTCCGCTTTATGTTCCTCGTATAATGCTGAGATCTGGTCAAGAAGGTCCTTTTCCTTTTCCCAGTTCTGTGTTCCGATCTTCGAAGTACCTTTGAACATCATGTGTTCCAGATAATGTGCAAGTCCTGTATTGTCTGAAGGATCATTGTTACTTCCCGTTCTTACCGGGATATAAGTCTGTATTCTGGGAGCATCAAAATTCTGAGCAAGAAAAACCTTTAAGCCGTTTTTTAACGTATAAATTCTTACTTTATTTTCGTCATGCGTAACTGTAGTATATTCGTAGTTGTTTTTATCTGTATGAACCGTTTCTCTATATCTCTTGTCAATCATAAGCTAACTCATTTCATCCCTAAAAGTCAGAATGCCTTACAAATGTAAGGAATCAAAAAGGAACAAATCAAAATTTCCTTATTATTGCATCTATAGTTTTAATTTATATACAGACTGAGATCGCAATGAATATTCAATACCGGAAACTTTTACCCGAAGAAAGCAGAATTTATAGAACCATCAGACTGGAAAGTCTGAAAAAATTCCCTGAATCTTTCGGAGCCGATTATAATGAAGCATTAAAAACTGAAAAATTCAGAATAGAATATGATATTGAGAATGAGTTGGCAGAAAGGTTTGTCGGGGGAGCTTTTAATGATGGCCAGTTAATTGGGATCTGCACTTTTGTTAAAGATGAATATGGCAGAGGAAATATTTACCAGATGTACGTTAAAGAAGAATATCAGGGTAAAAATATAGGTTTAAATCTGATTCAGAATGTTATAAAAGAAGCATATAACCAGTTTAAGAACATTGAAATCTACCTTGAAGTTAAAAATGATAATCTTAAAGCATTTAAACTTTATGAAAAGGCAGGTTTTACAGAAGTTCTTAAGCCTGAACAGAACGAAATGGATTCCAATAGACTGATGAAATATTCTCAGCTGTAATAGTGACGAAAAAGTAGCTCCGGATCAGCCTTCTTTACTTTCTATGCGTCTTTCCAAAATAAATTCAATAAGTTTGCAGTAGTTTTCCAAAAACTTACACCATGCACGGAAACATTCTGATCATCGATGACGAGATCAAGCTCCTGAAATTATTAGGAATGATTCTTTCCCAAGAAGATTTTAACGTAAAAGAGGCTTCAACAGCACGTTCTGCAATGACGATGCTTGAGCAGCATGAATTTGACGTCGTACTCTGCGATGTCCGCCTTCCTGATGCTTTCGGGGTAGAGCTGGTACGATCCATCAAAACCAAATATCCACACCTTGAGATTATTCTGATGACGGCTTTCGGGAACATTACCGATGCCGTTCAGGCCATGAAAAACGGAGCGTATGATTATCTGGTGAAAGGGGACGATAACGAGAAGATCATTCCGCTGGTATATAAAGCGCTGGAAAAAGTAAAGGATAACCGCTCCAGAATTGGTCAGAAAATTACTGTATCAAAAGGATTCGGACAGATTATCGGGACCTCTCCCCTGATTCTTCAGTCTAAAAAACTGGCTGAAAAAGTGGCTTTAACAGATGCTGCCGTTCTTCTTACCGGAGAAACGGGAACCGGAAAAGAAGTGTTTGCCAATGCCATCCACGAAGGAAGCGATAGGAAGAAAAACAATTTTGTAGCCATCAACTGTTCCGCATTCAGTAAAGAAATTCTTGAAAGTGAACTTTTCGGACATAAGCAGGGAGCATTTACAGGTGCTGTAAAAGATAAAAAAGGTCTCATAGAAGAAGCCAACGCCGGAACCTTGTTTTTAGACGAAATAGGAGAGATGCCTATAGAACTGCAGGCTAAACTGCTCCGCGTTCTGGAAACAGGAGAATTTATCAAAATGGGAGAAACAAAAGTATCCAGATCCGACTTCAGGCTGATTGCTGCAACCAACAGAAATCTGGAAGAAGAAATAAAGCAGGGCCATTTCCGGGAAGATCTTTATTTCAGGCTGAATGTTTTCGAAATCCATCTTCCGCCACTGCGTGAAAGAAAGGAAGATCTGAAAATGCTGGCCAAAAATTTCATTGACATTTTCTCGCATAAACTTCATCTTTCAGCACTGCAGGTAAATCCGGATTATTATAAAATGCTGGAAAAAAACGATTGGAAAGGAAATATCCGTGAATTGAGAAATGCAGTGGAAAGAAGTCTTATTTTAATGGAAAACAATATGCTGGATGCTGGAAGCCTTCCCCGTTATACCGATAAAACAGTTCCTGAAAGCGACTCTTTAAGCATAAGAACACTGGAAAAAATACACATCCAAAAAGTCCTACAATATACAAAAGGCAATAAAGCCGAAGCCGCAAGACTGCTGGAAATAGGCATTGCAACCCTGTACCGCAAGCTGGAAGAATATGGCTTGAGGTAGACGAGTTATGAGTTGCGGGGTTTGAGAGTAGGAGAGTTTTAGGGTTTCGGGATGCGTGTTTCCAAAGTTTGAGTGTTTTAAAGTTTTAGAGTTTGGGTGTCCACATGGCTATAAATCATGAAATACGTGCCCAAAAGCTATGAATCAAGAATATTGAATAAATGGCAAATATTTGGTGGCTGAGGCTCCCGAAGCCACCATGGATAGGGTTTGATATTTTAATTTTAACTCTTACAACCCACTATTGACTTGCAGACAAAATTCATAATAACGTTTTCCAATTCTCACCTTAATCTAAAAGCCTCATGTCTCGTATCTGAAATCTAACTTCTCAACCCTATCATTTCAATAAACAGGCCTATCATTTTGATAGGCTTTTGTGTTTTTGGTATGGCTTAGTCATTGTTTTAATTTATTGATTATCATTTGTTTAAATGCTTTGTTTTCAAAGTGGGCCTTCTTTTGGGCTATAGCACATGAATAAAATATTTTAAAAATGACAATTTCAAGAAAAACGTTCAAAAAACGTGAGCACACCAACTTCAGTCAGCTGGTAGTAGCGTATGTAGTTCTTACTCTTTTAATCCTAATGATTTCGATATGATGCTGATAACTTTAATCCTGCTTTTTGCAGCGATGTTCTGGCTTCTTTACAAATCCGTTGAATTTTTTGATAAAATATAAAAATATGTGGAGTTTATTTTTCCTTTCAATTCTGGCCTTTGTGTACATCTGCTACGTTTTGCTGAAACCTGAAAAATTTTAACCGGTCATGAATACAGAAATTTTAGGCGTCATTGCCATGTTTGTCATTACATTAGTTATTGGAATATTTCTTGGGAAATACATTGCTAATGTGTACGGGTACAAAAAAAACTTTTTGGATCCTGTTTTTGAACCTGTTGAAAAATTAATTTATAAAATAGCGGGAATTAACCCGGCCCGTCAGATGACCTGGAAACAGAATATGTATGCCATGCTGACGATCAACCTGGTCTGGTTCGTTATAGGATTTCTGATCCTGATGACCCAGTCCTGGCTCCCCTTAAATCCTGACGGAAACCCGAATATGTCACCGGATCTTGCTTTTAATACAGCTATTTCTTTTTTGGTGAACTGTAATCTGCAACACTATTCAGGAGAAACGGGAGTGAGTTATTTAAGCCAGCTTTATCTGATGTTCCTGCAGTTTGTAACCGCAGCAACCGGAATGGCGGCTATGGCCGTTCTTTTTAAAGCTTTTAAAGATAAAACAACTACAGAATTAGGGAATTTCTACGATTTCTTTACTAAATCTGTGATCAGAATACTCGTTCCGGTGAGTATCCTTGTTGCCATGATCCTTTCTGCCAACGGAAGTCCGATGACGTTCGAAGGTAAAGACCATATAACAACGTTGGAAGGACAGAAAGTTGATGTTTCCAGAGGTCCTGTAGCTGCTTTCGTAGCGATTAAGCATTTGGGAACCAATGGAGGAGGTTTCTTTGGTGCCAATTCGGCGCACCCGCTTGAAAACCCGAACTATGTGACGAATATGACCGAAATGGTCACTCAGATGATCATTCCGTTTGCACTGGTTTTTGCACTGGGATTTTATCTGAAAAAGAGAAAACTGTCATGGGTAATTTTTACGGTAATGACTGTCGGTTTTCTCGCGCTTGCCGTTCCAAACATTGCAAATGAAACAAATGGCAATCCGCTTATCACACAAATGGGTGCCGACAGCAGTCTGGGAGCTATGGAAGGTAAAGAGATCCGTTTCGGAAGTGCTTCTTCAGGATATTGGAGTATTGCAACGACAGTGATCTCAACAGGTTCCGTTAACTCTATGCACGACAGTACGATGCCACTTTCAGGAATGAACGAGCTGCTGGCTATGATGATCAACTGTTTCTACGGAGGCTGCGGAGTCGGAATCCTGAATTATTTCATCTTTATCATTCTTGCTGTATTCATCAGTGGTCTGATGGTGGGAAGGACCCCGGAATTCATGGGCAAAAAGATCGAAGCCAAAGAAATGAAGATCGCCATGATCGTCGCTCTGTTCCATCCGTTCTTAATACTGGTAGGAACTGCATTAACGGCTTATCTGCCGGAATTTGGAGCCAAGGCATTGAATAATCCGGGTTTCCACGGATTCAGTGAAATGTTGTACGAATTCACCTCTTCTTCGGCAAACAACGGTTCCGGATTTGAAGGTCTTGGCGACAATACCCCATGGTGGAATATCTCAACGGGAATTGTCTTGCTGTTATCCAGATTTATTCCAATCATCGGACCGATAGCGATTGCAGGATTATTGGCACAGAAGAAATTCATCCCGGAGAGTTCAGGAACGCTAAAAACGGATACAGCCACTTTCGGTTTTATGACATTGGCAGTGATCCTGCTTATTGCGGCGCTGTCTTTCTTCCCGGCATTAACATTGGGACCGATCGCAGAACAGATTCAGTATTTCTCTAAATAAAAGAAAATTAATTTTTTGAACCCTTGAGAAGGTAAAAGTAGTTAAGAATATTAAGGTGTACGCTCAATATGCAGCAGGCTTAAAAATATTCTTTTGAATATAATCTTAACTCTTCTTCGCTCCTTAACAAATCTTAATGGTTTAAATAGTATCAATAAATTAAAATTAAAATCAATAGTTAACCATTAGGAAGATTGGAATATCAGGAAATTAGTCTAAAAACTCATCGAAACATTCACCTGAATATTATCCATTTCACTCCTTTTGTTTTAATCTGGCTTAATGGTTACCGTTGGTTTATAATGATATAACTCTTTCAAAAAAATGAAAAATCAATCCCAGACATTATTTCAAAAAGATTTGGTAAACGAAGCGATCAAACAGTCCTTCGTCAAGCTGAATCCGAAAATCATGTTTAAAAATCCCGTGATGTTCCTGGTGGAGGTAGGAACGGTTGTGATGTTTATCGTAAGTCTTTTCAGTCTTACCGGAGACCAGTCACAGGGTAGCTTTGCTTATAACTTTACCGTATTTATTATCTTATTTTTCACTGTTCTTTTCGCCAATTTTGCGGAAGCCATTGCAGAAGCCAGAGGAAAAGCTCAGGCAGATACCCTCAGGAAAACACGTGAAGAAACTCCCGCCAAAGTGGTGGTGAACAACAAACCTGGATTTCAGGTAGAAACCGTTCTTAAAATGTCTGCCGAAATGAAACTTGGCGATATTTTCCTTTGTGAAACAGGAGATCAGATCCCTATGGACGGAGAGATCATTGAAGGGCTTGCTACCATTGATGAATCGGCAATCACCGGGGAAAGTGCACCCGTAATCCGTGAATCCGGAGGGGATAAAAGTTCTGTAACAGGGGGGACAAAAGTTCTTTCCGACAGAATAAAAGTGAAAGTAACAACTAAACCCGGAGAATCTTTCTTAGATAAAATGATTGCTCTTGTGGAGGGAGCTTCAAGACAGAAAACACCTAATGAAATTGCATTAACCATACTTCTGGCAGGATTTACCCTGACCTTTATTATTGTAACACTCACTTTAAAACCTTTTGCAGACTACGCGCAGACTCCAATTACCATTGCGGCATTTATATCACTTTTCGTTTGTTTGATTCCCACAACCATTGGAGGTCTGCTTTCTGCAATCGGGATTGCCGGAATGGACAGAGCTTTGAGGGCGAACGTGATTACTAAAAGCGGTAAAGCAGTTGAAACTGCCGGAGACATCGATGTGCTGCTTCTTGATAAAACAGGAACCATCACTATCGGAAACCGTAAGGCAACAGAATTTCATCCTGCAGATGGAATCAGACTGCCCGACTTTATTAAAGCTTCTGCATTAAGCTCAGTAGCGGATGAAACACCGGAAGGAAAATCCATTATAGAACTAAGCCAGCTGAAAACAGAAGACCTTCTTGTTCCGAATCCGGTCTATATTGATTTCTCAGCGGAAACAAGAACTTCAGGAATCGATTTTGAAGAGACAAGGATCAGAAAAGGAGCTTATGACACGATAAAAAAACTGACTGAAAAAGCCGGGAATATTTTTCCGAAAGAAACCCAGGATGCCGTTACCAAAATTTCTGAAAACGGAGGAACTCCTCTTGTGGTAAGCGTTAACGAAAAAGTATGGGGCGTTATTGAGCTTCAGGATATCATTAAAACAGGAATTCAGGAACGTTTCCAGAGGCTGAGAAAAATGGGGGTGAAAACGGTGATGGTAACCGGAGATAATCCTCTGACCGCAAAATTCATTGCCGAAAAAGCAGGTGTAGATGATTTTATTGCCGAAGCCAAACCTGAGGACAAAATGAACTACATCAAAAAAGAACAGCAGGAAGGAAAGCTGGTGGCCATGATGGGTGACGGTACGAATGATGCTCCGGCACTGGCTCAGGCCGATGTGGGCGTAGCCATGAACAGCGGAACACAGGCTGCAAAAGAAGCCGGAAACATGGTAGACCTTGACAATGACCCTACGAAACTCATTGAGATCGTAGAGATTGGAAAACAGCTGCTGATGACCCGCGGAACACTGACAACTTTCAGTATTGCGAATGATGTAGCTAAATATTTTGCCATTATTCCTGCCTTGTTCATCACTTTCATTCCTTCACTTCAGAAGTTGAATATTATGAACCTTCACAGCCCGGAAACCGCGATATTATCAGCTGTTATTTTCAATGCAGTGATCATTCCGTTCCTTATTCCACTGGCGTTAAAAGGAGTTGCATATAAGCCAATCGGTGCCAGCGCATTATTAAGAAGAAACCTTTTAATTTATGGTTTGGGCGGTGTTATCGTTCCGTTTATCGGGATCAAAATTATTGACTTGGTCATCAGTTTATTCTATTAAAATTTAAAAAATGAAAAATCATATTGTGACAGCATTCAGACTGACTTTTGTAATGCTGGCTGTTGTAGGAATTTATCTTCTTATCGTATACGGAGGTTCAAAAGTGTTGCCTACAAAAGGAAATGCAGAGATCATCACTCAAAACGGACAAAAGTTCTACGCTAATATCGGCCAGGAATTTAAATCTGAAAAATATTTCCACGGACGTCCTTCATCTGTTAATTATAATGCGGCGGGAAGCGGCGGAAGTAATAAGGGGCCCAGCAATGAAGAATACCTGGAAACCGTACAGAAAAGAATAGATACTTTAAAAATGAATCATCCGGCTATGGGGAATATAAAAGTTCCTGTAGAACTGGTTACGGCCAGCGGAAGCGGTCTGGATCCGGACATTTCTGAAGAAGGTGCTCTGTATCAGGTAAAGAAAATTGCAGCAGTAAGAAATCTTTCTGAAGAAAAAGTCAGAAATTTAGTGCAAAATCAGACAGAGAAACCGTTTTTAGGACTTTTAGGGCCTTCAAAAGTAAATGTATTGAAGCTGAATATCGCTTTGGACCAATTAAAATAATGTAACCATCACCGTGAAAAAATATATCATTACCAGTGCTGTATTATTAGGGATCTTTTTCCCAAAAGCACAATCATCCGATTCATTAAAAACAGAAAATAAAGTGACATTTTCTGCCTATGCAGAGCTTTTCTATACTTATGACTTTAATGAACCTGCCAATCATGTCCGCCAGAACTTTTTATACTCCTATAACAGACATAATGAGCTTAACCTGAATCTGGGATTGGTAAAAGCGAATTATCAGAGTGAGAACCTCCGTGCTAATGTTGCTTTAATGGCCGGAACCTATGCACAGGATAATATGGCTGCGGAACAGGACGCATTGCGTTATGTGAATGAAGCAAATATTGGGATTAAAATTTCAAAGAACAAAAACTTATGGATTGATGCCGGAATTATGCCTTCCCACATCGGTTGGGAAAGTGCCATAGGAAAAGATAACGTTAATCTGACCAGAAGTTTTGCGGCTGAAAACTCACCTTATTTTGAAACCGGAGCGAAAATTTCTTATACATCAGACAGCGGAAAATGGTTTTTAAGCGGATTAGTGCTTAATGGCTGGCAGCGTATTGCAAAGCCGGAAGGAAATCAAACTATTTCTTTCGGGCATCAGGTGACCTACAAGCCGACAGAGAAAATTACACTGAACAGCAGCTCATTTATCGGAAACGACAAATCAAAGGATGAGAAAAGAATGCGGTATTTTCATGATCTTTACGGAAATTTTCAGCTGACAGACCGATTTTCAGCTTTGCTTGGGTTCGATATCGGCGCAGAGCAGAAAGAGAAAGGCAGCAGCAGTTATAACATCTGGTACACTCCAAATATATTAATGAAATACCACCTGGACAGCAAGTGGGCCCTCGCAGGAAGAGTTGAATATTACAATGATAAAAACGGAGTCATCATCAGCACCAAAACGCCAAATGGCTTCCAAACCTTCGGATATTCCCTGAATGTAGATTATGCGATTCTGAAGAACGTTGTTTTCCGTACAGAAGCGAGAGGATTTACCTCCAAAGATGCCATTTTTGTGAAGAATGATGAGATGAAGCAGGGGAATTTCTTTATCACAACCAGTCTGGCTGCCTGGTTCTAGAAGAGAAAGTGAATAATGAAAATGAATTGCAATCTGCGTAATCCGTGTAATCTGCGAGAGATAAAATATTAATCACAAAAGTCACAAAAGCTTTTTAACACTTAAGTTTATTTTAAAGTGAAAGCTTGCAAAAAAGAAGTTCACATAAGTTTTTAAACAAAATGAATTAAAAATCTGCGTAATCCGTGTAATCTGCGAGAGATAAAATATTAACCACAAAAGTCACAAAAGCTTTTTAACACTTAAGTTATTTAAAGTTTAAATACTTTGTCAATATTAAGATCACATAAGTTTAAAAAAATCAAAGATTTTTATTCCATCGAATTATTAAAGATCTGTGTAATCTGCGGGAGATGAAATATTAACCACAAAAGTCACAAAAGTTTTTGGCACTTATATTATTTTGAAGTGAAAGACTTGCAAGAAGGAAGTTCACATAAGTCTTTTAAACAGAGAGAATTAGAATCTGCGCAATCCGTGTAATCTGCGAGAGATAAAAAATATTTATCAAAAGAGTAACAAAACCTTATGATTTGTATGTTTTATAAAACCAAAGATTATAACAGAGATAATGACTAAACCGGCGAGAATTCCCCTCTCTTGGAGGGGTGGCGAAAATTCAAAGAATTTTTTGACGGGGTGGTTTAAGAAAAATTGTTCAGAATGAGCATAACTTACGTATACCCTGTAAAGCGTTCAAAATAAAACTTTTGTGCCTTTTGTGTTTAAAAAATTAATAAAGCAAAAATCAATGTCATCAGCAAAACATTTTTTAGAACTGATCCAGAAATCCAGGAAAGGAAAATTCAAGATCTATATCGGGATGAGCGCAGGCGTAGGGAAAACATTCCGGATGCTTCAGGAGGCACAGTCTCTTCTGCGTAACGGCATTGACGTAAAGATCGGGTATATAGAAACTCATGACCGCGAAGAAACAGCAGCCCTTACAAACGGAATTCCGGAAATACCGAGACGATCGGTTTTCTATAAAGGTAAAAATCTGGAAGAAATGGATCTTCAGGCTATTATCAATGAACATCCGGAGGTTGTTTTAGTGGATGAACTGGCTCATACGAATGTAGAAGGTTCAAAAAACAAAAAGAGATGGCAGGATGTACTGGAAATCCTTGATAACGGGATCAATGTCATCAGTGCCATGAACATTCAGCATATCGAAAGCCTGAATGAAGAAGTGAAAAATATTACGGGAATAGAAGTGGCAGAACGTGTTCCTGATAAGATTTTAAGTCTTGCTGATGAGGTCGTCAATATAGACCTTACCGCAGATGAACTGCTCACCCGCCTGAAAGAAGGAAAAATTTATAAAAAAGAAAAAATCCAGACGGCGCTTGCCAACTTTTTTCAGAGCGGACATATTTTGCAGCTCAGGGAACTTGCCTTAAAAGAAGTTGCTGCCCATGTAGAAAGAAAGGTTGAAACGGAGATCAAGACAGAGAATTTTAAACCGATAAAATTTCTGGCGTGCATCAGCAGTAACGAGAAGATTGCCAAGAATATCATCCGGAAAACAGCCCGTCTGGCAAGCTATTATAACAGTCAGTGGACCGTTCTCTATGTGCAGAAGCCATCAGAAAATCCTGAAAAAATTGCTCTCGACAAACAGCGGTATTTGATTAATAATTTTAATTTAGCACAGGAATTGGGAGCGAAAGTGGTCCGGGTAAAAGAAAGCAGTGTCCATAAAGGAATTCTGGAGTATGTGATTGCCCATAATATCACCACGGTCTGTATAGGAAAACCCCATGCAAAGCTCTGGCAGCGTCTTTCCGGCTACAGCTGGATTTATACACTGATGAACAGGCTGAATGAAAAGCAGATAGATATTATTATTTTATCTTAGAAGTAATGAAACTTAAAACAAAACTCACCTTAGGCGTAGGTCTTTTATTTTTACTGATCGTTCTTATGTCGGTCATCGGATCTGTGTATATCAATAAGCTGAAATCCGACACTGAAAAAATTCTTACCGCCAACTACAACAGTCTGGAATTTTCCAAAAATATGTTGCTGGCCCTGGATAAAATAAGTACAGACAGTGCTGTTGCAGTGAATGATTTTCAGAAAAATAATGAACTTCAGGAGAAAAACCTTACCGAATTTGGGGAAAAAGAAGCTACCCAAAGCCTGAATCTTCATTTCAGCAGCTATCTGAAGCAGCCTTCTCCGGAAAAGGAAAAGCTTATCCGTGAAGACCTGGCCAAGATCATGTCCCTGAATATGAAAGGTATTGAGAGGAAAAGCGATATTGCCATCATTACCGCTGAAAATGCTACCTTCTGGATTGTAAGTCTGGGAACCGTATGTTTTCTGATTGCTTTTATCCTGCTTTTTAACCTGCCGCAGACCATTGCGGAACCTATCAATCAGCTTACATTCAGTATCAGGCAGATCGCTGCTAAAAATTATAATGAAAGAGTTCATTTTAAAGGCAGTGAAGAATTTAACGGCCTTGCAGATTCTTTTAATACCATGGCAGAAAAGCTTCAGGAATACGAAAGCAGCAGCCTTTCCAAGCAGCTGATGGATAAAAAAAGGATTGAAACGCTGGTGAATAATATGCATGATGCAGTGATTGGCCTGGATGAAAACCACTTTATTTACATGATTAACGATGAAGCCCTGAAGATCACCAATCTCCATAAAGAAGAGATCATCGGTAAAACGGCTCATGAAGTAGCGGTCAATAATGATCTGATGCGTGAACTGCTTAAAAATATTGATCATCCGGTAAAAGAGCCCATCAAGATCGTCCGTGATCATAAAGAGAATTACTTCGAACAGGATATTGTTCCTATTAATATTGTAAAAACCGGTGAAAAGGAAACAAAATATATAGGAAAGGTGATTCTTTTGAGGAATATTACGCCTTTTAAGGAACTTGATTTTGCTAAAACCAATTTCATTGCTACCATTTCCCATGAACTTAAAACTCCGATATCTGCCATAAAAATGGGCGTGCAGCTGCTTGGAAACCAAAAATTCGGAGAGCTGAATGACCAACAGAAAGAACTGCTCAAAAGCATCAATGATGATGGCCAGAGGTTATTGAATATCACCGGGGAACTGTTGAATTTATCACAGGTAGAAACCGGAAATATTAGCCTGACTGTTGAAAAATGTTCCCCGAAAGAAATGGTGCAGGCCGCCGCGAAAAATGTTGAAAAGCTGGCCGAACAGAAGAATATCCTGATCAATACCGAATACCTTACAGACGATAACGATTTCGTTAGTGCCGATTTCGATAAAACGGTCTGGGTGATCAATAATTTCCTGACCAATGCCGTTAAACATTCTTTTCAGGACGAAAATATCAGTATCAGGGTAGAAAAAGAGAACTCAATGATCCAGTTCAGTATTACTGATACCGGAAGCGGGATCGATGAAAAATACCACCGCCAGATCTTCGACCGCTATTTCCAGGTTCCGGGAGAACAGCAGAACGGAACAGGGCTGGGCCTGGCGATATCTAAAAACTTTATAGAAAAGCAAAATGGCGAAATAGGAGTGAAGAGTGCTCCAAATCAGGGAAGTACTTTTTATTTCAGATTGCCGGTGGCATAAAAAGATTTAAATAAATTCTTTTAAATTTACAGATCACAAACCACAAAAATTCTTTTATGAAAATATCTGTTAATCTGCTATTACTTCTGTTTTTTATTCTGTTTCAATCACAGGTCTCCGGACAGGCATTTAAACTGGAAGAGCTTGCTGCATTCAACACTCTTGATATGGCGACTTTTAAAACGGAAATTAAAAAGCATAAATATACTTTCTACGACAAAACAGAAAGTCCTGCATTTATTCTGTTCGAATATGAAAGCCCGGATTATACATACAAAATCGGAAAATTTGAATATACTGAGGATAAATCTCAGGACAATATAGAGTTTCAGTTCAAAGACAAAAAAGAATATGATGCCTATTTAAAGGCAATTCTTGGAGCAGGATACAAACAGACAGAAAAAGGAAAGATCCTTACCGGCGAAAGCTATCTTGATTATCTAAAAGATAAAGCTCTGATCAGGATGGTACAGCCTAAAACAGCCGGAGATAACTATACGATTTTAGTATTTAAATAAAAACAGAGCTGTGAAGATCTGTGCTATCCGCGGGAAAATTCTTAAAAATTATGCTGAATATTTTACACAAATTATGTGTAAATAGCATAAAAAAAGAGGCTGTCTCAAAAGTGAGACAGTCTTTTTTTATGCGCAAAAAAGGAAAGCTCAAAGCTTTCCCAGTTTTTGCAAATTGATTAATTTGCTGTGTGTTAAGTAAATCAAAAATAGTCTTTAAAGATTATAATCCCAAGCAAAATTTTCTTT
>NZ_JAGEKK010000019.1:0-97965 GCF_049887855.1 Chryseobacterium sp. NFX27
TCCTGCTTTTTACTAAAATATCAAAAAAATTCCTGAAAAAACAAATAACGGAAATCTAAACCTGAAAAATTGTAGATCGCAAACTTTGAGACACAAAAAAAGACTGCCCCTTTTGAGACAGCCTCTTGGTGAAGCGGGCGTTTTATCCTTGCGCTTAATCAGCGTGAAACGGTCATCCTTTGCTTTCCTTAAAATCATAGGGATCTTATAAAGCCTTCGTTAAAAAATATGAACTGCTCTTATTTTTCAAGAATTCCAAAGCAGAATAGAAATTACATTAACGCAAAGGTTTAATGTAATGATGCATAGACTAGAAGGGCAAAGAGAGAATCAATCTTTGATTGATTGATGAAGCAGGCGTTTATCCGTGCGCTTAATCAGCGTGAAACGGCGATCCTTTGCTTCCCTTAAAATCATAAGGATCTATAAAGCCTTTGCGTTAAAAAATATGATCTGCTCTTATTTTCAATAATTCCAGAACAGAATAGAAATTTCATTAACGCAAAGGTTTAATGTAATCGTGCATAGAGTAGCCGGCCTGCATTAATGAAATTCCTGTTTTTCTAATACGCCTTCTCTATAGATTTCAGTAGAGATCAGTGGTCCCTTTTTTCTTGTATTGAGTAAGGGTTCTCCGGTTTCTTCATTATATTTTTGCAGTAATTTATAAAACTTCCATGTTCCGGTGGGTAACCCGTTTTTATATTCTGCTTCCAGGTAAGTATAAGGATCCGTAAACTCCGGATATTTTTGTAAATCGATGAATCCGTTTGGTTTGTATTCTGTCCATTTTCCTTCTTTATGGTGATTTTTCACCATGCCCTGTTCTTCATTATCTTTATAAGGACCGTCATGATCGTAGTATCTTGTAAATTTTCCGGAGGGCAGAATCTGGTATTTCTGTAAAGGTTTTAGTTTAAAAGGACCTTCAGTCAACTCATAGTCCTGCAGAGAAATGATATAATTTTTATCGATATTAAACAGGGTATAGTTGGCAAATCCCATTTCTCCCTGATGATTAAGATAAATTCTCTTCATATCGGTCAGCTTACCGTTCTTCGTTGAAATCAGATACATTTTTTCAATAAAAGGGTCGGCATAGCGAGTGGTATTATAGACCGCCATAAAGTACAGGGAATAGTCTCCGTAACACAGAAAATCTGAGGCTATTTTAATCCGGTCATATTTTTCATTGACATTTTTGCTGAATGGCAGGAAAACATGGTATTCTTCGGGAAGCAGTATAAGATCTTTTTTTATGGGTTTTTCAAATTGTAAGGCATTGATTTCTTTCAATTTATTTTCATCCTGTATGGCAGACAGAATAGAGTCAAGGGTTATCCGCTTTGAAATATCTGAATATCCAAATGGCAGATTGATACAATCAGCTTTATTGGTGTTTAAGAAAACCGATCCTTTATCTGTTGAATGTGCCTCTGTGTTTATGCTATTTTCTGTTTGAGCCTTAGTGGAGCAGGAAAAAAGAAAAAACAGAACAGTAAAACAGGCGATATTAATTTTAGGCATATATATCTAATATTGGGGTGAAACCGTGAACATGCAAATGGTTATTGTGTCTTGGAGTAGCGGTATGCGTGGTATGAGGTAACCGCGTACTGGCATTGTCTGCAGCACTGGCATTTGAGGTATTGGAAAAATTCTCTGACCGGCCTGAGCTGAATCCAAAATCAAAGAGAATATTCCGAAGGATAACCTGGCTGTCATAATCAAAATTCGCTGCCGAAAGGACTGTATTGGCTCCGTTTTGCAGAGTCGTTAATAAATTCAGATCTCCCGCTTCTCCGTTCACATGTTCTGCACTGGGATAGCAGGACGCATCAGAATAAGAAAAGCCTTGAGACACAATATAATGAGTGTGCCCTTCCTGCCTGAATTGTGCCAGTGCCCCTAAGAAACCGGCAAATAAATCCGGCTGAACGCTCCTTCTTCTGGTGTGCTGAAATCCATACCGGATGATGACGCCGTCCCGATTATAATTGAATGCTTCAAAAATCTGTGGTCCTACACCATTATTCGCTAAAATATCCATATCGACCAACTCGACGGTTCCCTGCTGATTGGCGTACCATTTGTCGGTGGCTCCATCACCCAAAGTTCCGTTGGCATATACCAATAGCTGGTGAGCATCTATATTTTCTCCGGCCGCTCTGTTCGCAGTGAAATCTATTGTTTCCGAAAGAACTCCTCTTTGGGCCAGCGGCGGAACTGTATTGACTCTTCTTTTTCTGGTTACCGTTTCTTTAGTTCTGGCACATATCCTGTGTTCATTATCGTTTTGGTCGTAATAAAAAAAGATAACTTCATCAGAATGCCTGTTCAGAACTTTCTGAACCCTTCTTCTTCTGGATGGGTTTATACTAATCTCCTCCAATGTATTGTACGTATTACTGCTATGGTAAATGGTATATATATTTTTATTGACCACTCTGAATCTTCCTCGGTCATCATTTAAGAAAATACCGGCTCCGTTTATTTCTTCCTGACCATCTCCATAGGCACAGGGATTATTGTCTGTTCTTTCTACCGCCACTTCCAAATTAATGCTGTTTTCTGCCAGTCTTCTGGTCCAGTCATCAAAAACAGCCCTTCCGTCAGGTCTTAGTTGCAGCTTAATAATGGCTTTATTGCTATGATCACTTAAGTTGACATAATGGCCATGGCTGCCTTGTCTATTGTTAAGGGCATCAAAATTTCCAACCTGTACCGTAAACAGCCTCTGTGCTTCATATCTGTCAGGAAATACAAAACGCATCAACTGTAATGGATCTGTATTTTCTGTCATGGTACCTGCTGAAGGTCTTATGACCACATCTACACTCAAAGTCTGCATATTGCTGGTCTCTATAACCAGATATACCGTTTTTCCCAGTATGGAATCGTATGGAATATTTTGATTCAGATGATCCTGCTGTACATGAGCAGAATCAATTTTCGTGAAATTTACTCTTGTTCCATTGTCTGTTGTCGTTTTCTTGGCAAAATAAACTTCAGTAACGCGCTGCAATGAGTTATCGGGAGTATCCGGAGCCAATGGACCGTTTAAAGTCTGGGTTTGTCCGGAATCTGTTATTGTAATACGTGTTGCCATTTTAAGATTTTCTTTTTTAATGCAGGGTTTTCAATATTTCCTTAGGAGAATTATCCATGATTTTATCTTCCTTCAATAAGGTAAAGCTCAGACCTCCAAATTTTCATCCAGCTGATCCTTCGGCTCTTCAATCCATCTTATTTTTTATAGTTCTTCATGGCTTATTTCTTTTATATGATAGATGATTTTCTTTTGGTAGTTCTCTCCCAGGGAAAATTCTACGGTTAGTTTATGCTCCAAGACTTCTTTGGTTTTAAAATCTAATAAAATCTGCCCTTTATATTTGTTCAGTTCTGGAAAATCTATTTTACTGTTATATGCTATTTCTTTTCTTTTCATTTCCCCGTAAAACATTTCCCAATTTTTATCGGAAGGAATATTGCCGGTGTACTGTATCAGTAATAATTCATCATCACAACGCATATCTTCGGGTTGTACATGCTCATCTATATCTATTACGGTATTGGCCATAAAATTACTATAGCGCACGGTATGCTTTACCTGGTCTTCCTTCCCGTACCTGCCATAAAACTTATGGAGGATCATTCCAAAATGAATGTTTTTTAAAAAGTCTTTACCCACCAAATTCTCCTGTTGATAGAATGTTTTTAAGAACTGATAAGAATCTTCTGCCTGTCTGCCAACATAGGATCGGGAGAGCTTTTCTACTGTTTTTTCCACTCTATCCTGAAGAACTGACAATCCCTGGATGTTTTTTAAGTTTCCATATTCGTCTGTTATGAGCACTACATCATCATTGATCTCTGCAATTCTGGCTAAAAAATCTTTTTCGGACAGGGATAGTTCCTTATCGCGATGAACTCTGTCAAAAATTTCGATATGGTATTCAAACCTTTCTTTTTCTAAACGCTTCAGCGTCACATGAAAATTTTTGTTGAGCTCACTTCTATGCGTTTTTCCAGTGATAGTGGTATATTCATTACAGGAATAGCGGTAAAATTTCTTTCCTTCTGAAAGGTTCAATTTAATATCTATGGGAAATACGGGCTCCATAACTTTTCGCTCATTATTTACTCAAAAACTACTTTTCCTGCAGAGGAAACCCACTGACTTTTTTTGTTCCATGACCCATCACAATCCTGTTGCATCTGTTTAATTATTTTTGCTTTTTTTATGTCGATAATAGCACAGGTGTAGTTTTCATGCAGGGTACTGTCTTTATCGCTTTCATGCACATATTCTTTGATGATGCCGTCCACTACCACATACTTTGCATTAGGGGATAATGAAGAGTAGAGTTCACTTCCGGTACCTTTAAATTTAGTTCCTTTGCCTACTTTTATCTTCTTCTTGTTATTAATAATATGGAGATTATACCATAGTTTCATAGGACTGTTATAGGAAGCATAATACAATGATAAATTATGATTTAAAGTAATTGTGGTGTCTTTCCTTACTGTTTGATTCTGCACATCAAGATTTCGATGGGAAACCGTGTTTCCACATGTAATAAAAATGACTAAAATCATTAGGATGGATGTCAATTTTTTCATGATAAGTTTGAGTTTTTTTCCATTTTTTCATAACGTTTATCCATATCTGTACCTCTTCTTTTATTACCGTAATCATCAAGAATTTCCTGCTCATATGTGCCGTGCATATCTCCCCATTCGCCAGGATTTCTTGATACTTTTTCTAGTTTTTCACCTTCTTTTCTGGTTTTATTTTCTTTGGCTGTGTTGGCATCTTTTTTTGCAAAAAACCGGTCTAGTGCAGCACCAAAATCATCTTTTACAAATCCTGGTCTGTTAATGTGATGATCCAGTACGGTTGCTTTACCTAATTTTGATTTTAAATAATCCGACAATTTATAGGAATAGCCTGTAGGAGTTAAAGGAAGTACCACCTCTTTCAATCTTTTAATAAAATCCAGCACTTGTTTTTCCTGAAATACTTTATCAATAACGGCATTTACAATCGGTTGCAAAGGCTTACATTCCACTGTTTTTCCAAATAAAGACTCTTTACAGTTTTCTCTGATTTTATTTGATAATGTATTTCCCGTAATTTTCTCTGCTTTAGGATCTGATGGATCCTTATAGTATAAAATCCCGGAGTCCACCGTCCAACCACATGATACAAATAACTCGTCATATTTTTCAGGATGTTGAGCTTTAAATTCTTCAACCTGTGTAGTAAATTCACCTTTTCCGGTATGATCCACTGTTTTCTGCATGGCCCCTGCCGTTAATATCATCTGTTCACCCGAAAGGTCCCAGTCGTAGGATTGAACAGAATCTAACTTGCCTTCATTTTCAGACATTCCCACCAAAATAGCCTTTTCTTCAGCCGTAATTTTCTTTTCTTCAATCAATGTATCCCAATCGGAATAATTTTCAAGTTTTTTCGATCCCCAGTAGGCTGGTCCATATTTTTTACTATATCGGGTACAGGTAATGTCATAATTGTTTCCACAATTACAATATCTGATCTCAAACCTTTCATTGTCTTTATTTAAAAACTCATGCGAGTCATCCGGAAATTTAATCTCATCTTCTGTTCCTGTTACTTCAGCTTTGAAATATAAAAAGGCGTTTACATCCTCTCTTTTAGCAAATTTCTCTATCAGTTTCTTTAGATTTTCATCACTTTTAGGACGCATCGTTATTTCTTTTGCATAAACGAGGGTTCCGTTGATCGTGAATTCTATTTTGCTTTTCTCTTCTTCGCCATCTAAAAACTTTACAGGATTTTCATAAATGTTTTCTGCATTTTTCAATTTATTTTCATGGATCTCCACAGATAGCTTGCCGCTTGCTCCTTCACAATTGGCTACCACCCATACTTTCTTTTTAATGGTGATGCTGTTTATTCTTTCAAAATCAAAATCCGGGCTGCCATCAGCTTTTTTTGCCTGCACTTCTTCTTCCCAGGTAACTTTTACCGATTCTTTTGCTTTTAATTTTACAGAATCTTCCTGATCTGCCTTGAGGTTTCTTCTTCCTTTTTTTTCATACTTCTTTTTTACATCAGATACCAGACCTCCACTTTTAACGGTATAAGTTTCTTCTTTAGTTTCCCAAGTCATTTTAGGAACCTGTTTCGCAAAATATATTTTCACCACATTCACTTCATGATCTACCTGGTGTGGCAGATCATAAACCTTTTGATTGGGATTTACAGAATAGTCGTCTTTTTGTTGTTCGTCACTCATACCATTTTATTTTGAGCTGATTAGTAAAAATCATTTACGCTATTATATTTTGATCACTTTTAAAGATATTCATCTACCAACAAAGTTTATCTGATACTGCATATTCTGTACATTGATCAATGGTTTTCAATTTATCCCCAACAATTTTATTTTTATAAAGTGTTCTTTCTTTGGTATCACTCACTCCTGTTATCAGATATTTTCCTGTTTTGTCCCATCCATAGAAAGGGGCTTTATCGAAAAAATCTGGCATAAATATAAATCTGTTTTCTTTTTCAGACCATTTGTAAAATTGATACATATCATTGTCTCTCATAGAGCTTGCAAGATCGAGGATAAGAAGGTCTTCATATCCATCATTATCAACATCTGTTACTGATATAAAATTGTAGTCTTCATTACGAAAAATCATTTTTTTCTTACTTACAAAATCATTTTCTTTAAAATCTTTATTCTTATAATAATAATAAGTATCATAATATGAACTCTTATTGATCACTTGCCAATGCTGAAGTTCAACTGTTCCTTCTATACATTCGTAGGCAGACCTAGGTAAAAGGCCCTTGGTGTCTTCCTGTATTTCAGGAATGGTATAATTTTTTCGTCCTGCCAAATCTTCAGACTTCGAAAGTCGCAACCGAATGTCCATCTTTTTTTTATTGACTTCCAACGGAATGGTTACCACATATTGCAAAGGAATACTCAATGTATCTACATATTTTTGCATACTTTGCTTCTTGGAAGACGCCGATATTTTACCAACAATTTCCGTAGAATCAATTTTTGCTATATTGATATCCTCTTTGTCTGAGGTTCTTTTAGATTGATTTCTCGCACAGGAAATCACCATTATTGATATAAAACATATTTTCAGCTTATTATTGAAAGTCATTTGCACTATTATATTTTGTTTCCAAATCTTTAATGATTTTTAATTTTAATTTTGTGGGTAAATCTTTTAATGTAATGTTCACATTATCATTGATTTTGCATTTGTCATCCTCTCCACAATAATATTTTATATGATACAGATGTTTTTTATGGTTATAAAATATGATGTATGAGACTTTTGTATCGTTATCCCAATTCAAGGAATCCTGATAATGCCTTTCAAAGTATCACTAACTGCCATTTGTAGTATGCTAATCTTGTATTTCTATTTTTATCTGTTGAATCTTCTACATCCGATAATCCATAAAATTATCTGTGTGTCCTTTATAAGACTTATAGCCTATCCTAATAGTAATTTACAAATCTTTAAAGGATGTTTTTAGTCTGTAATTTATTAATTCATTCAAATAAACTCCTTTAATTGGGATTGCAAAATTGTTTTTGATTTCATAAAATTCTCCTGGATAATATACTTTTCTTACTTCAGGGCTCAAATTGTTTAAATTAAATTTTTCATCTTTGAAATTTGCTTTGAAGCCTTTTATATTCTCTTTCGCATATTTCAAATCTTCTATATCCTTGCTGAATTTGGGATAGCTATAGTAATTGCCATTCTTATCTTTGAACACTTTATCATATTGATATTTTTGATGAAAATAATAATTATCTTTTTTATTTTTTGAGATGTAAAGAATTACTGAATCTTTTTCTGAAAATGAAGGTTTTCCATAATGATCATATGCTAAAAATTCAATTGTATCATTAGATAAATTATTCAAAATATTTTTTACCACTTTATATTTACAACGAAATGCATTATCCGTCACAAAGTGCGTTCTAATAACACTTACTGAATCTCCGGTTTCTTCATCAATTTCTTTTTCTATAACCTTGTTATTTATATTGGGATTAAATTCTTCAACTGAAATTTTCTCTCCTATAAATGCATAAAGGTTAATTGAATCATTTCTATTGCCAACCGAAATATTTTTAGACGCTTTTATAGATGAATTACAACTAATGAAAGTTGACAATAGTGCTAAAATTACAATACGAATAGTTTTCATCTTCCAACTCTTAAATTTAAACATTCTAAGCCGATATTAACTGTTTTCTTGCCATCTCCCTTGCCATGAGTTTTTCCAATGCTGGATTTTTGTTTTCCTGATGGTGTAACTCTGCCAATCGTAACTTCTGCGTTTTTACTTGAAAAATTCCAAGAATCTAATGCATAAATATTAATATCAAGAGACTTGGAGGTATTTTTGTCCTTTTCAGAAGTACCAAAACCATTTACTGTTTTTTCTCCCCCCATAGTAGAACTTGCTGATGTTTTATTGTTATTATTTTCATGCATAAGGTTATGAGTATGTGCCTGTCCCAAAAGGGCTCCTCTTATATCTCCTGAACGAATTATTGGTTTACTATAAATTGCATTTCCACTTCCATCTTTACCTAATATAAGCTCTTCTGAACTTATAGTGGCTTCTCCATCAGTGCCCTGCTCACCTAAAACGGCCTTAATACTTGCAGAATCTCTATCCAAATAGATATAAATCTGTTGTTCAGTTTTATTGGTCAATCTATGAATTTCCTGTAACTTTTCTTGTATCTGAGCATCATCAACTGTAACAACATGGCTGTTCTCAATAAGATATTTATTTTTTTCTCCATCAGGCTCTTCATTTCCAGAATTCCATTCTCCTTTAGTTATCATTCTTATATCTCCATCTTTTTTTCCGAAATTGATAAAAACAGAAGCATCTATTTTATTAATATAAATATCTTTGATCACCTCATCTATAATATTTTCTTTTGCTTTTTCACTTATACTCTCAATCTCCGGAATTGGTTTTGCAACAGCACTATTAAATTCAGGATCACAATTGATAAAAGATTCTTTCACTAAAGCTGTTTGTTCCTGTATAAGAGAGGTTCCCAGATTTTGCCACGGACTTAATTTGATAACGCTCATGCAGGGTGGGGGAGACATGTTTCTTGCAGGCCATTTCGGGTGCCCGCAAGTTCCTTTAAACTGAAGGTTAACCATATTGTTTCCATCGCCATGTGTCGCAAATAGCTTATCCTGAAGGATTATTTCGTTTGAGGTCACTTTCAGTTCTCCGGGCGCCTGAGCATAGGGACATTTCAACTTGGCTCCATGCATTACCATTTCTCTTTTTTCTAAAGGAGAATCTTCGCTGACTCTTTTTTGTTTTTCTGCTCTTTTTTCAGAAAGCTTACGATCATGCGCTGAAGTATTCTGATTTTCCATGTCTTACTATTTTGGATTGGATTCAATTGCAGAGGCCGGAAGAATATTCGTAGGCAGCCACTGAAATTTACTTTTATCCATCGTTATAAATTTATCCCTTACTTACTTTAACGTCTTTTCCTCCCTGGAATACGGCCAATGATGTTCCTCTCAATTTTAAATCGCCTTTCGAGGTCTGTATATCGGCTTCTCCGGAAGTGCTTTTAAATGTATTACCGGTGCTTTCTGTCTGATCCTGCTTAACGGTAACGCTTTTATTTTCAGAGGTCTGTGTATATTTTTTTGTAATGGATTCGGTATGGTCATTTCCAATATGCATGGTGCTGTCCTTCCCAATCTTGGTGGTCATATTCCTTCCCACAGAAATATGCATATCTTCACCTGCTGTGAAAGTCATATTCTTCGGTGCAGTAACATGAATGTTACCCTGCCCATCCATAAAATAGGTATTTCCGCTTGGATCTTTAATGGTTACACTTTTTTCTGCATCATTCATTAAAACCTGAATACCGCTTCTCGTCTGTATAGACTTCAGATGATTGTTCACACCTCCGCCCAGGCCTACCTGCCCATGAAACATTCCGCCCATGGCAAAAGGAAAATCGGGATTGTGGTATTCAAATCCTACCATGACCTGATCGCCAATCTCAGGAACAGCTACAAAACCCCTGTTTTGTGTTATGGCATCTGTTCCACCCGCATCAGGGCTCATCATTCTGATAAAATGAGTAGTATCATTTACCTGCCAGTCAAAACGGACCTGTATTCTGCCCTGATTCAATGGATCTACATTGGATATAACAGTGGCCACCTGTGGTTCCGCTTTGGGCATTTCAAAATCAGGCTTTGGCATAAAACCCGTGCCCTCAGCGATGGCTTCAAAACTTCCTGTATAGTATCCTCTTGCGTCAACTTCGTGGCTCACCTCTGTAATCATAAGCGTTGTAAAATGTGAGGTTTCATTACTGCCGGTCTTTCTCATAGCTAGATCTGCAACACAGCCAATATAGAGGAACGGGACTGTAGTTTGTCCTGTAACGGTAAAAACCTCTACTGCTTTACTTCCCCTTGCACTCTTTTGGGAATCGTCTACATCACGGAACATATTGGCATTGATAGGGGTAGGGGTCAGTGATCGGGTGGTAAAAATAGTGTCATTCAGTTCATAAGCTTTGGAGGATAATTCTCCCAGATGCTGTATACGATCATCAGCACCTACCATTTTAGTATGACTGCTGCTGTTATAGCCAAAGTATTCCGGTTTGGTGTGAACGGCTTTCAGCTCAACATTCACATCATTTACATTGCTTCCATACACCAGCATGATAGGTTTTTCAGAAGAGGGGAGCTTCCCGAAATGAAGGACTTCACCGTCATAATAGAACTGTTCTCCGTAGGCTTCTGCAATCCTTGTAAGGTAATTGTAATGGGTTTCGTTGTATTGTGAACTGTAATTAATATAACTTTTGTTTTGGGTATCTACCCTGAAATCAAATTTGTTTGAGGCTAGTGTCTCCTTGATAATCCGGTTGGCAATAATATGAGTATTCACCTCCTGATTTCCTCCGAAACTTTGGGTATGCGGAGCAGAATCCATCAGAATAGTAGGGCTTTTTCCTTTCAAGATAATATTTCCCAGACTCATTTTTTCCTGACTGAATGCTACTTTGGTGATGAGCCCCACAAACGTTCTTTCGGGACTTTCACTTTCAGTATCTTTATATTTAAAAACAACAGTGATTCTTTTTCCTAAAAACTTTTGAGCCTGTTCAAGGTTGTGGTTCTGTGCATCGCCTAAAGAGTCATGAGCCAATACCAGTTCAAAATCATGGTGCCTTCTTGCACTTTGTTGTAGACGGAAGTGCTTGAAGTGATTGACAGCCTTGCCCTCAACCACAATGTCCAGTTTTACCACACGGTTAATCCCTGAAATGTGGTTTTCTGAAACTTTATCAGAATTTGAGGTGTTTTTCATAATATTTTGTGTGGTTTTTTGATATTATGTCACCTAAGTTAGATAAAAATATGTTGCTAAATATAAAATTTCATTAAATCTTAAAAATTGTAGTAAAACTACGATTGACTGAAAATCCCGCTTAGAATAGCTTTAAATTGATGATCTGAAGATAAACCATTATTGATTTGATTAACGTTCTGAATTGGCAGTTTTCAAATTCATCTCCGGTTCTACACCTTTCTTGAAACGCTTCTGAGTACAAATGAAATTCACATCAAATAGAGAAAGGAATAAACGGAATCTCTAATATATCGGAACGTTTTAACAATACAGATGATAAGCAAGCAATATTTACACTATATTCGCAGTATCCTGTTGTTTATCAGTTTAATATATCATAGCGGGTGAAATGGAAATAATTAAAAATAAAACGATGTGGCAATATTATATAATCCTTGCATTGGGACTGTTGTTCCTTATAGCGGCAATAATCAGCTTCCGTCATACAGTGAAATTTTTAAATCATGGAAATAAAGCTACTGCTACAGTAATTGAATTGAGGGCGTATGAATCGGATGGTGAAGTGTACGTGCCGGTCTTCAGTTTTCTCACAAGCGAAAATCAACTGGTTACATACGAATTGCCCGAGGGAAGCGATCCACCGGCGTGGAAAGTAGGAGAAACAGAGACTATAATCTATGATCCTTCCAATCCTTCCAATGCATCTTTGTATAGTTACTTCAGGTTGTTTATATGGACATTGGTGCTTCTATCCATAGCACTTCCCCTCATTGTTGTTGGTGCTGGATATTTTATTGCACAACGTTTTCTCTTATAGTTATTTTAAATTAGAGCAACGTTGGCTTAACATCTCTCTGAAAGTCACCGGCAGTACTGGTGAACATTACAAAAGACTTATGCAATAGTGACTATAGCTTTATTCTTAAAACATAATATGGAGGTTGGCTGTCGTCTTTACCGTTGTTCCACCAGGGTTTGTTCTGTAGTTGATTTGAAGTGATATATAAATATCCGTTCGCACTTAATGCAAGGCCATCTGGCCATGAAAGTAAGGCTCTATCCTGTACTAAAATAGAATATCCTATTGGTGTGGCAATTCCAATAGCATTGTTTTCTACATCGGTTATGAAAACTTCGCCCTTACCATTTATTTTAATGCCGTCAGATTTTGGCTTCGCTGTGTAATATTCTATTTTTTGAGATAATTGGCTGTCGGTAAAATTTTCATCTGCTAAATATTGGGTAGGGATTCTGAAAATTGTATGACCGCCTAAGGCCCCGAAGTATATCCATTCCATCGTTGCATCTATCGCGATCGGATTAAGCGGATAGCGTGGATTGATGATTTTTCCATCTGGGTAGGTATGACTTAATGGACGTCCATTAATTACCAAATCTTCATTTGAAGACTGAAGGGATACATCATTTTCCAGCACCCTTCGGCTATAGCCTGTCTTTAAATCAATGACTATAAAAGCAGGAACAGAAGGATATATCATTCCGCCCAAACTCATATCTGCAAGGATGGCAGTCTGATGTTTTTCATCGATAACAAAATCCTGCAAGAAAGAAGAAGAATGCAACACAGACTCAGGCAAAGTGAAAATTTTGTAGAGTTTTTTGGTTTCTATATCCCAGCCAATAAGCTTTGGAGGCTGTTTAGGAAAAGTACTATTGTCGCCAATATCCAATACCCATAAAATTTCATCCGAAACCTGTATGCCAATGGTTCTGCTTATCCCTTTTATGGAATTTCCTTGTGGTTTTCCAGTCCAGGATATGTCCGGAAAATCCTCCAATTTCCCATTGGATAAAATTTCTTTTACTACAAATTTTGAAACAGAGGCATCGCTCATCGTAATGAAAACTCTTCCTTTTTTTGATACTGCAATATTTCCGGGTCTTTCCGTTTGAAAAGACGCCACTATTTCTAAACGGTTATCTGATTGTGCGCTGGCAGAAATATTGGTCAGGAGCAAAGCAATAGCTGTTAAAAGCAGCTTTGTTATATTCTTATGTATTGTCATCGTTAAACTTTTACCTGTTTTTCAAATGCTGAACTGTTTGCTATGGATACACAAGTAAATAAGGTGAATTATTCTACTCCTGCAGTTGTGGCAAACGGACTTCAGTTATGAATGTTCGTCGAACTGTTTAAATTACAGTACAAAAGTGATGATAAAGGAAAAGCCGGTACAGGAAGTATATCACAAAAAATTTGTGATGTAGATCACGTCAGGAAGAAAGACGGCTTAATGTTTCTCTGGAAACCCCAAGATAAGAGGCTATAAATGTTTTGGGAACCCGCTGAAATAAAACAGGGGAGCTTTTTAACAATTCTTCATAACGTTCTTTCGCGTTGCTGTTGAGCAGCGATAATATCCGGCTTTGCAGGGCAATATATCCGAAGTTGGATTTACGGCGAAAGAAATGTTCAATTTTATGCATTTCTGAACACAGCTTCTCCCGGTTGGTAAGTGAAAGACATAATACTTCAACGGCTTCAATACAATCGATATTTAATGTTGCTTCTGTCTGGTTAAAATAAGCCTGAAAATCTGAAACCCACCAGTCTTCCATGGCGAATTGCAGAATATGTTCTTTTCCATCATTATTGGTGAAAGAAGCTTTAAGTAAACCTTTAACAACAAAGTAATCGTTTATTACTCTATCTCCGGCCTGTATTAAGAATTGATGTTTTTTGAGTTTCTTCGGGGTGAAATGAGTGAGGATATAGTCAAATTCCTGATCAGTTAAGGATGTGATTTTCTCAAAATGTTCACGTAATAGTTTGCTCATTATGGTAAGTATGATCTCTCGTAATAAAGTATCTTAGCTCAGGAAAATGCGGTCTGCTTCGGAGTAAAATTACAAAAAAATATAAAATAACACTTAACTCACTTCAATAAATGATGCATCATTAAAAGGTAAAACAGAGATTTATTTTAGAGAACTGGGGATTCTGTCGAAAGATATCCAATAGATCCTGGTGATCGGTTTTCAGTTAATATGCCTTCTTTTGTAATTGGAATTCCAGGGAGCATTTAGATGTCTCGTTTATTGTTTACATTTACAGTATCCGCTTCTGAAGTGGGTGTAAAAGGTTCGGAAAGAAAGGAATATCAAATATCAATTTTATGTGAGATTAAAAATCACTATTAAATACACGTAATATAATGAACAATATACAACCATTCAATGGCTTACAGACAATAAGCAGCAAAACTGACTTGGGTATCGTTACGACCTTAACAGCGAAAATTGGAATTTCAGAACGCGGAAGTATTGCGTTCGGAGATAAAACACTTTTGGCCAATTATGTATATGATCGTGGTGAAGATTATAAATTAGTTTATACTGTTATTGATGTGGATGGCAATGCGGAAAGTTTTGCAGATGATGAGGGTATTTTGCCTACTTTGTTTCTTAGCCCCGGCGGAGAAAATTATGTTTCAGTTATCCCTTATCATCCTACTAAAGAATTAGAGATAAGCATCCCTGTTTTTAACAGGGGAACTATCGAGTTACCAAAAGCCAATAAGCCTTTCCTGGGTGATTATATAGGAATATCCAATCAATATTCTATTTTTTTCTATGCCGATATATGGTCCGAAAAGCAGCCTGATAAAATGGAAGCCATAGAGTTTAAAGATGGCATGATAATTAAGAAGCATACGGTCAAAATTCCTTTACCACGAAACAATAAGATTTTTATAGCCGACAATGAAATTCATCTGCTGACTACTGTTGAAAATGGTTGGCTGCACCGTCAAATTGATGAATTGGGAAATATAAAGAATGAAAGGCAGATAACCAGCAGTTCTGAGTTTTTCTGGCAGATATTAAGCTTATCTTTTGAGGAAGAATCTTATATTCTTTGTGAAGAAAATGGTAAAATATCGGTTGAAATCATTACCGTAACTGGTGATTGCCGAAATAAAGAATTGATAGACATCGGGGATGAATTTTTCAATACCTGGCAGCCGGAAAAAATAGGAGATAACACTTCCGTAACCAGATTTAATGGAGAATTCGGGAACGGTTGGCTGACCACCAAAAATGATGAGCTACTGGAAATTTTCTACAATAAGGATACAAAAGGGTATCGTAATTTGATTACTGACGAAGTTCTGGAATTGCAGAGTGATTTAATTATTTCAGGTCTTAATAAAACTGCTGACAACGCTTATGCTGTTGTTTTTTATCCGATGACAGATGATAGAAAGAAAAAGAAAAATTTGTTTGTCCTCAATAAAGCTATATAATAACGGTGAATGAATATTTGGAAATTCAGATTATAAAAACCTTTTTCTTGCGCTAATGTACTTGACGAATATCACTTACAAAAAATCCCATCTCAGATCTTCACTGTCCTTGTTATTTTAAATTTATTGTAAGATTGAATTAAAACTGATTACAGAAAATATCTGCAATCAGTTTTTGAAGTATTAAAAAAGAATATTTTCAGCTTCTGGAAGAGTATTTAAAATATGATCAGGCAATGCCAGTTCGAGTTGTGCTCTGGTTTGCGCACCGCTCAGTACGGCAATGGTTATTCCGCATCCTGCATTTTTTCCTTCCTGAATGTCGATAGAGGAATCTCCCGCTTTCAAAACTTCTCCGGGATCAGTGATTCCGAATTTTGACATGGCAAGAATAATCATTTCAGGACTTGGTCTGCTTTCAGACACATCGTCGGCAGTAATCAGTGCATCATAATGTTTATCAGCCTTCCAATTTAGTTTTTGGAGCAGCTGCTGTGCAATTTTTTGAGTGTAGCCGGTATTTAAAACGACTTTTTTGCCCTCAGCTTTTACTTTTAATAAAAATTCTTCCACACCAGCGATGGGTTTTACGTTGAGATCATTGTAGGCAAGTACCAATTCATCGGAGAAATTTTCGAATATGGCTTCAGTGTCTTCTGTATTTCCGCCAATGTTTTCCAGCAGATTTTTAATGGCTTCCGCTTTTTCCATGCCGGCGCAGAGTTCAAGCACTTTATCCAAAGTTACCTTGTAGCCATAGTCATTTACCGCCTTTGTAAGTGTTTTATACACTACATTATCTTCATCTATCGTTGTTCCGGCCATATCCAGAACCAATAATTGTATATTCATTTCTAAGAAAAAATTGTATTGATATTAAATTTTGCGAAGCCGCCGCTTCCGGTCATTCCTTTTCCGCCGATGCCTGTTACGATATGAATATTGGGCGAAATATGGTGCTCGAAAATATCTTTGGTTTTACATTGGGAATACATTCCAAACCATCTTCTCTGTATTTCGTAAGTAGGAAGGTCGATTATCTTTTTTGCTTCCCCGATCATAAACTCGTCGATATCCATATTTAAGTCATAGCCGAGATCGTCTGCATTTTTTGCGTCAGCGTATTCGTGAGAATCACCGATAATAACGGATCCATCCAAAGCCTGTTTAAACAGAATGTGAATCCCGAATTTCTTTTCAAAAGAGTTTTTATCCTCTTTTTCTTTAATGGTTTTAAATGATGTACATTCGCTGAAAGACTCATATCTTCGGATGGAAAGTCCGGTAAGAATATTGCCGGGAAGAGAGTAAATTCCCTGTGGTTTGGTTTGCAGCATCTGCAGTTTACTGACTTCAAGATCGCTTTCATTAAAAACTTCAGGATACAAAGTTTTAAACTCGTGTCCGCCACAGATAATGATTTTTGAGGCATTCAATTTCTTTCCTTCTGCGGTTACAACGGTACATTGATAATTATTTTCAGTTGTTTCAACGACTGTGGTATTATAAAAAATATCAAGACCCTCCTGGTTTTTCAGGTATTGATGAAGCTTTATAATCATCTCACCTGAATCTACTGAGATCTCCTGCGGAAAGAACAGCCCGCCTTTGCAGTAATCGGATCTTAGACCATCAAACTTCTGAATACATTCACTTTTGGAAAGAATGACTGATTCATAATCGTTATTTTTATTGATCTGGGCAAGCTCTTCGATGAGCTGCAGCTCTTCATCATTGGACGCAATATATACCGAACCATTCTGTCTTACGGTAAGATCGGCTTTAGACTGCAAATCTTTATAAATTTTTAAGCTTTCTTTTCCGAAATTCTGCCATTTGATATCCATTCCGGAGGGAACGACTTGTCCGAAATTTCTTACGGTTGCTCCCTGAAGAACAGAATTTCTTTCCAGAATTGCTACTTTAAGGTTTTTCTGCAATGCATGGTAAGCGTGAAATGTTCCTAAAATTCCGCCCCCTACAACTATTAGATCATATTGAGTATTCATATTCATTATTTTAAATTTTAAAAGCGTCGAAACGAACCGCCTCCGATGTTTTTTCGTTTTCTGCATTAGATTTTGACCCTGATTTTTTTTGAAATGCTAAAAAAGCAATGACTGAAAAAATGAAAACAGTAACAGCGATAATGTAATTAAGATGGATGTAAAAATGAAGCCAGGAACGGTCCTGCGAACCTAGATTTTTCAGAAACAGTACCGAAACACTTCCCAAATATCCAAAAGCATCCACGAAGTAGATGAAAAATCCTACATTTCCTTTAATTTTAAATGCGGCAATCATCCGGTCGAAATAAATTCCGTTAAAAGGAATATAGCAGAGATACATCCCGAAGCCTGATACCGTCATCCATAAGAATGGAGAGATGATTTTGTTCTGAAATAAAATGGTGGAGCAAACGACTAAAATAATTCCGCCAAAAAGAATATAATGATAGTAATCAAAGGCTTTTCTGTTGTTTTTTACTTTTACCATAAAACCCAGAATCAGCAGTACCATCACTGAGATCGGAATTTCGGTTAAAGTGAAGACCGAGCTGTCTGCAGCACCGCTCATCTCATCCCAGATTTCACGGCTGAAATTGTCCCGGAAATCCCTTAAAACAGTAAGACAAATGTAAAGTATTGTGATGCTGAACAAAGGAAGAAAAAACTTTTTGACCAAAAACATTCTTTCGTCTTTACTCAATGGTTTTCTTTCTTTTTTCAAAGCGATGTCTTCTCCATCCGGAGGAGGGATTTTATTCAAAAAAACAGCAAAAATGATTAATGGGATAATGAAAATTAAGCCGGTAGCAAACGGCATCCAGAATTCTGAAACTCCGAAACTGTCCATTAAAAACTTTCCGGCAGATTTTACCACTCCTGAAGAAACCACAAAGCTTGAACAGAGAAATAAACCGATAATTTCGGTGGTTTTTCTTCCTTCAATATAGGAGAAAACAATCCCCCAAATCATTCCCAAAGGAATTCCGTTGATGAACATCAACAAAATGTTGTATGGCGCCGGAACAATTGCAAAACCTAACAAAGCGATTTCAGCTGCTCCGATAAAAATCAAAAGAAAAAGAATTCTTTTCTGAGGTTTTAATTCTGAAATGAATTTAATTCCGATAAATTTTGAGATAAAATAACCGACCGCCTGTGCTAGAATAATCAAGATTTTGTAATCGAAACCAAAAAATTCCAGATTGCTGAATGAGGCTACTGCAAAAGGTTTCCTGAACGCGTACATGCAGAAGTAGACCCCGAAAGCAGCAATGGCCGCTTTCAGAGTTACATTCCATGTGTTGTTTTTTAATAGAGAAGTAATCATTGCGTTAGAAATTAAGTTTTACCCCAACGTTTCCTCTTACTCCGTAATATTCTACCTGTTCCGGTCTGTCCTGGCTTTCCCCGAAATGATAGATCAGAGGTTTGTTCAGGATATTGTTGACATCTGCAAAAACAGTGAAGTGTTTGTTGATCTGATAAGACGCCCCGAAGTCTAAGTTGCTGTATTTTCCGTAATAAGAATCATAAAGATCTTCTTCTGCATATTCTACCGCAAACTTTCCTTTATGGTTATATGCCAGCCTTGCATTGAATCCGCTTTTCTCAAAGAATAGCTGAATATTGTACAATTCTTTCGCCTGGTACGGAAGCTTTACTTTTCTGCCGCTTGGTTTTTCCATTTCTGAAGTCATGAATGTGGCATTCAATTGTGTTCCGAAATACTGAAGAAACCCTGGTAGAAAATCAAATCTTCTGTTGATTCCCAGTTCAATTCCGCCTAGCCATGCTGCTTTTCCGTTGTTTGGAGCACTGAACTGGACTCCGGTGATTCCGTTGTAATTTCCTATGAAAGAATCCTGAAAGATAGGATCTGTGATGGATTTATAGAAAATCCCGCCGCTTAGAATCCCGACATTGGAGAAATAATATTCGCCCATGAGATCCAGGTTGATAGAGTAGGTGGGGTTCAGATTCGGGTTTCCGCCTTTAAATTCATTATCTGCTTCGATATAGGTTCCGCCCGGTGTAAGATCTCCGAAATTAGGTCTTGAAAATGTACGGGTTGCCGCAAATCTTAAGTTGGTTTTTTCGTTGATGGTATATTTAAAATGCAGCATTGGTAAAACCGCAAGATAGTTTTTGGTGTTCTCCACCGGTATCAGAACATCGTCAACAATATGGTAACCTTTTACTTTGGTATGGGTATTCGATAATCTCAGACCTCCTAAAATGATTATTTTATCATTGATCTTATAGGTTCCCATTCCGTAAGCATCTGTATGTTTTTCGAAAACATCAAAATTTCTTCCTAATGCCTTATTATATTCCAGTGCTTCTGAATCGGTTTTGTTGATCGCTAAATTTCCCTGATTCTGGTACCAGAACTGATCCATTCCGCCCGTCGAAAGTACCGGGCCGAAAGTGTTTCCGATATTGGCATTCATCTCGCTCAGATATTTCGCAGCACCAGGCTGGCTTGTGATATACGGATTGAAATCTGATAATAAGGGAGCTGTTCCGTTCGACCAATTGTAGAAAATATCTGAGAAGCGGGCATTACGTTCTTTGTCCCGGTACTTTAATCCGTATTTTAAAGTTAGTTTTTCTGAAACATTGATTTCGTGGTTGAAACCTGCTACAATTTTATCTCTTTCCTGCACATACACTTTATAGAATTCCAGATCGGTAAATTTCATTTGGCCTGCATCCATTTTGAAGTTCGGGTTACTGTAAAAACCAAATAGTGCATCAGGATCTTTGTAATCTAGTTTTCCACCGTCAGCTTTCCAGTAGGCTCTCGGGCCCGATCCTTTGTTTGAAATATAATCCGGATTGATGCCTACACCGCTTTGAGTGTATTTTATAACATAGTAAGAATTGTTCTGCTGATCAGGAATGTTTCCGTATTTGAAAAGGTTGTTGTAGTAAGAAAGATCCCAGTCTATTTTACTTTTGTTTAGCTGATGGACTCCGCCTAAAGAAACCGACGTGAGTTCTGTAATCAGCAAATTGTGAATATTCTGAAGCTCAACTCTTGCCGTATTGTTGGTTGCACTGAACTTGTCAAACCGTACCCTGTGCTTATAGTGAGTTTCATCGTCGGAAAGGGTTCCGTACATTCCTTTCAGATACAATGTGCTTTTGGGAGATAACACATATTCTAAAGCTGCATTGGCACCTGTGGTTTTTCTTACCCCGTTGTAGTCGCGGAGTTCCATTCTGAAAACCCCTTCGTCACCGCTTCTTCTTGCTTCAAAATTATCTGTTGACCAGTTTCTGATAAAGTGGGAAAAATTAACAAGATATCCGAATTTTTTATTTTTCGTTCTGCCGCCGTAGAGCAAACCAAGATTGTAAACTCCTTTATCGGACTTTGCATTGTAACCTGTTCCTAAAGTTCCTCTGAACTCAGTTTTCATTGGTGGAGTTTTGGTGATGAAATTTACGCCTCCGCCAATTCCGTCTGCTTCCATATCCGGAGTAAAAGATTTGTTGACATGCACATAAGAAATTAATTCAGTCGGAAAAAAGTCGAATGCCGTAGCTCGGGAAGTGGTTTCCTCTTCAGCGG
Source organism: Chryseobacterium sp. NFX27 (assembly GCF_049887855.1). Lineage (NCBI taxonomy): Bacteria > Pseudomonadati > Bacteroidota > Flavobacteriia > Flavobacteriales > Weeksellaceae > Chryseobacterium > Chryseobacterium sp. NFX27. The sequence goes on from NZ_JAGEKK010000019.1 coordinate 21,280, forward strand.
TGGGAAGCCTGTTCCCATTGATGGTTGTAGAAGCCCAAAATGGAGGAAGCCCTCTTAGTGAAACAAACCTTCCTTCCCCCTGGTCACGTTCAATTGAAACACCCTGCACTCTCTGAACAGTCTCTGCTGCATTTCTGTCCGGAAGTTTTCCGATACCGTCTGAAGCAATAACATTGGAAATGTTGATGGCGTTTTTCTGCATATTTAATGCTCTTGCTTCGCTGTTTTTCAAAGATCCGGTTACTACAACTTCATCAATATTCCTCTGTTTCTGAACCATTGAAATGATTCCCAGATCAAGCGACTGATCTGAAATAAGGTCAATATTCAGGTTTTTAGGCTCAAAACCGATATAGCTTATTTTCAGAATATGCTGACCGGTTTTAAGGTCATTGATTGTGAATCTTCCTTCCGCATCGGTGATGGTAACCTTTGAAGTTCCCTCAACAGATATCACAGCGCCCGGAAGTGATTGAGTATCATCTGATATAAGCCCGGTCACAATTTGTTTCTGGGCAAAAACTACGATGGTGCAGCATGCAAACAAAGGGGTGAGACTTTTTTTAAGTATGGCATTCATTTTTTTACAAATATTAAAATTGCACTGCAAAAATAGCCTTGATTTTTAATATTTATAAACTTTTTAAATTAATTGTACGTAAACAAATTGGCTCTTAAACCTTACATTGAATGCTGCCAGGTTATCCCCTTTGGTTAGTGTGAATGGTTGTAATGATCTGTAAACTAATTAGTTGTTTTAATGTGATGGTGCGGGGTAGGTTATCGTTATACTGTAAAATAACCATTTTGCTGTTAAGGATACGTTATTTATTTGTTAATTTGAAAAAATAAAAGTTTACAAATAGTAAACTTTTATGATGTTAATACGAAATTTTTTATCAGCCATTATTGGAATAAAGATACAAAACCAGCATAATGCAGGATTCATCGGAAATGCTTTGTGGCACATGGGGATATCTTCCGTTGAAATAGAGCGCATCGCCTTCTGATAATATAATTTCTTCCTGATCTATTAAATATTTTACAGTTCCTTTTAGGATATATTTAAATTCCCAGGCATCGGTAATTACTTTTTCGCGCTTTGAATTGGGTTCCAGTGTTAGCAAAACGGCTTCAAAGCCTAATGTATTTAAGCTTTTGCTGAAAATGTGCATATATTTGAAGCCCTGCGCTTCCACTTCCTTTTCAATAATCTGCTGGCTGGCCTTCGGAATGTAGATGAATTTGGCATTACTTCCTCTTTCTACCCCTTCAAAAAAATAGCTTGCATCAATTTCCAGCGACTGAATAAGATCAAGCAAAACAGGAAGAGAAGGTATTGTTCTGCCATTTTCTATTCTCGAAATCAGACCGTTACTTACACTGGCTCGGTTCGCCAGCTCGTTGATAGTGAGATTATTTGCTTTTCTGATGTCTTTTATTCTCTTTCCTATTCCGATGATAAAGTCGCTCATGCCTAATATTCTTGTTGTTTAAAAGTTTACAAATAGTAATTTTTAGCAAATGTACTGATATAGATTTGTTTTGCGAATTAGTAAGATAGTAAATCTGAAATAGTTTATCACGACAAAGAAACCAATTAAGGTATTATTTATCGGCTGTGACCACAGGTTCTGTAAAAATATCTTTCAGGCGATTACTCCATTTTTCTAAGATTTCTTTCCGTTTTTCATCTTCAATGCGCTCAATGGAACAATGTATTTCCAAAGGCAGTACAGAAAAACCGACAAATTCAAGAATGCCTGTCTGAATTGGATGCAGAACCTGATCGGTGCTTCCATATTTTGCAGTTGTGTAATTCTTTTCCGGACCACCTGTTGTTATTGATAACAGGGCTTTCTTTCCTTTGAGCAGACCGGTATCATACATCCTGCCGTTATCATAAAATTTTCCCATTGCAAAAACCCTATCGACCCAACCTTTCAATATGGCAGGAACAGAAAACCACCAAAGCGGAAATTGCCAGATCATCAGATCGCACCAAAGTACTTTATCCTGCTCTGCAAGTACATCACTTGCAAAACCATTGTTTTCGTAAGCGAAATGTTCTTCGTTTTGCTGACTGAAATAGGCTGTATTTTTTACAGTTGTGAAATTATTCCTGTCAGAAACAGGATTGAAATTCATCCGGTATAGGTCCGATGTTTTTACTTCGTGACCTTCTTCTTCCAGTGTTTTTATGGCTTCCTGATACATGGCAGCATTAAAGCTTTTCGGTTCCGGATGTGCGATTACAATTAAAACTTTCATTGTCTTTATTTGTTTTGAATAGGTTTAATATGAACTATCATAATTATAGTTGCAAAACTAATTTTAGTAATTTATATTTGCAATAACTATCCAAACGGATAGGTCTAAACAGCAGAGGAATGAAAACAGAATGTATCGGCGATTACGTGAAACTGAAAGGCAAAGCTTATCCCTGCACGGTAAGCCTTACAATGGATTTAGTGGGTGGAAAATGGAAAGCCGTTATTCTTTACCACTTAAAAGATGAAGCGAAAAGATTTAGTGAACTGCGCAAGGAAATTCCTTCCGTCACGGAAATGACATTAAGCCTGCAGTTAAAACAATTAGAGAAGGACGGGCTGATTTCAAGAAAAGTTTACGGTAAAAAGCCGCCTGTAAAAGTAGTGTACAGCTTAACCGATTTTGGAAAGAGCTTTGTTCCCGTTTTGGAAGCTATTACCGAGTGGGGCAATCAGGTAGTGAACGAAAAAGGCGAGTTTTTGACCAGCGGTACAGGTTAATATTTATTTTGGAAGATGGGCAATTAATTCAATTTCTAATTTTGCTTTAGGCATATACAGTCTTTGTATCTGAATCCAGGTAGCAGCAGGAAAATCATTATTGTAATATTTTTTTCTGACATAATTGAGCTTTTTCATTGCTTCAATATCCGTTGTATACAGATTTTCTTTTACTACATTTTCAAATGTTGCTCCAAAACTGGCTAAAGAAGCATTTAAGTCATCATAAACGGATTTGATTCCTTCGGGAGTAATATCAGTTGTTACAGCACCTGAAATATAAAGAACATTGTCAACTTTTAAAACCTGACAATAACCGGCAACTGTATCTTGTTTGGCTTTACTGTTGTTCCAATGCCACTTTTCTTTTTTGATATGGTTTTCCTGTGAAAAAGCATTGCTGGAGAATAGCAGAAACGAAAGTATGATAATGTATTTCATTGTAATTAAAAATAATTATTGTAAAATATTCTAACGAACTAAACTAACAAAATTTCTTCAAAGAAATCTTTTTTGAGAGATACAATTAAACAATTATTTAATCGTTTACTGTTTAAAATCTTATTAAGGATATATTCAATAGCTGAAGGCTGCTACAGGAATTTTCTTACCATCATCAAAAATTCTAAATCCGTAAGATTGTTTAAAAAAGTCCAAAATAGGAGAGGGGATAAAATTTATATTCTTTTTAAGCCTTATCAGTTTTTATATTCTAAAGGATAAATATCAGTGACCACACCACTTCCGATTGTACCTGAATTGATAATAAGCTCGAAGTCCATTCCTTTATATATTTTATCCAGCATTTCTTGAGCTTCCAATAAAATGACATCGGCAATCACCGTATCTCCGGGAAATACCAGTTCTGTCTCTAAAAATGTTTGGCGGGCAATAAATTCTTTTTCATCATAGGGAAATTTGATGATGGTTCTGAAACCTGAAGAAACAGGCGTTACAATACCGCCATCTTTTGTGGCAAGATAGGTCAGTGTAGCTTTGAAATGTGGCCTTTTTTCCATTCTATAATTTTAACTTAAGAATCAATCAAACCTTGAACCGTTCTAAGCTGCTGATGATAGAAATTTTATAAAAATGATAGTAAAGAAACCGCTAAATTCAAGTATCATCATTATCATCAATAATATCATAAATTTATATCCTGTAAATCGAATAACTAATGAAAAATAAAATTTATCTGATCTTCGCATTATTCCTTCTTATATCCTGCCATTCTCAGGACAATAAAATTGTTGATCTGGCAAAAATATCGAATGATTTTGATGCCTCAGAATTTTATCTGAACAGGATTAAAAAAACCAATGAAATCATTTCGAAAGATCCTAAGACTATGGACAAGAAAGAAGCTTTACATCTTTTAGATGATGCATTTTTTGTCAAAGATACTTTAGGATACTATAAAACGGATGGGAGATTCCCGACGGATCTGTCTTTGGAGCCAACCAATGACTGGATGGTAAGAAATAAAAAACCAACCGAAATATTTGGCTATGGCTACAAAACGGTCGCCTATGATCCTGAAAAAGACAAGATCGCTATTTTAAACACAGTAGCATTCCCAAAAATGGATATGGTGGTGGACCGTAAAGGCAACTTAGTGTATCTTGAAGTGGGAAAGACGTCAAAAAGTAACGCTGATTTTAATAAGATCAAAGACTACATCAGTAAAAACTGCAAGGAACTTGCTGTTGATGACAACGACCCCAATGCGTCTTATTGGGAAGGTGAAGATTTCTACTATTATCTTGTTAAAGATGATCATAAAGAAGAGGAGATCTCTTTCGATTCACAGGGAAATAAGACATCCGGATCGGTAGAGGTAACAGAAATTAAATTGTCAATGTTTGAAAAATCTTACATTAAAAAAATGGAAGAGCTTGAGATCTATTCGGCAGGATATAGATTCTGGAAAAAATCTCTGTGATGCAAACCCATTCATCCGACGCACATAAGATATTCAGCAGTAACCATAATAAAATTTCTATTTCACTTTTTGAGTCATATTTTTCGTATTTTGACCTGATAATAATGTCTTGAATTGTGCTGTGTTTTCTTTTCTGCTTAAATAAAAGCTTTGAAAAAATCCGGTAACCGTATGATCTGTCATAGATCCTAAATATGTAACAAATGACAAAAAGCAACAAACTATTATTCTTCATATCTCTGTTGGTATTTACTGGTGTTACTGCACAGAAAAGTAAAACGAGTACCCAGAATATATTGCCTGATTGGAGAAAGGATACTTTTAATTATGCAAAGCAGATTGTGCCTTCAAAAATAAAAAATGATAATACCGGAGAGCTGATTCCTGTCACACTTAAAAAAGATTACATCACAAAGGCAGACAATGATCCGGTTGTATTGGCAATCTGCACAGTAGAGAATGGTCATAAAGAGACCTCCTCATTAACCTACTTTTTTATCAATCCGAAAACCAACCAGATAATTTCAAAGTTTAAGTCTGTTTTGACGGTCAAAGGCTGTGATCTGACTATTCCTGCGTTCGTTATTAAGGACATTGATGGAGATAAAAAGGACGATTTTATATTTTTAGAATTATATAATGATCGATGCAAGGGTGATTATCGGATCAGCTCAAATTTTCATCAGATCAAGCCTGAAACGACAAAAAACGAATTGGATTATTATCTGAAACTTAGAAATGATATAAGAATCAACCGAAAAGTAACAACAGCTGAAACAGGTCAGTTACAGAAAAAATTGGAGGAAGTCGTTGCCGAGTTGTTTAATCATTAATTAGTCAGAGAAATTACTCGAATGATGAACAACGTTTATGTGTATTTTGTATTCATTTTAAGATCAATTTCGCAGCCTTAGGAATTATTACATCTAAAAACAATAAAACATAATTTTTGATATTTAATCGTATTTTTGTTCGCCGAAAATACTCGTTTTCATTATTTGCAAACGTCTATAAGCAAGAGAACTTAATCTATTTTTAATCAATCAAAAATTATGACCAGAAAACTATCCTTATTACCATTTTTTATTTTTATTTGTAGCTCTACTTTTTCACAGGAAAAATATGAGGACAGTATTAAAAACATTATTAAAAAGGACTTTGTAAACATTAAGGCAGCAGACTTTAAAAATTTAGTTCCTTATGAAACTGAAAAAGGAATGGGGTATTTAAACGCAAAAAACAATAAAACAGTTGTTTTACCTAACTATTACCAATTAGATTTTGCCAAACCAAACTTAAGAGGGAATTATAATAATACTGCTTATTTTGAAATAAACAATAGCACGAAAGAAATAGAAGTGTCTTTGCAAAACTGGCAGATTTTTGATGTTTCACCTCAGGAAGGTCCTATAAAAAAAGGATATTCAAAAGGATTTTATGTTGTTAATAATTCAATTTTTTCTTATTCAGACAATTATACTTACTGTCCGCAATTATTCAAATATAAGAATGAGGATTTTGCTGTTGCTGTTAAAGAAAACAGATATGCCGTTATAAAACCAAGCGGTGAAACTTTAAAAAACCTGGATTTTGATTATTCACATTTAGACTTAGTCTATAAAGAAAATGATAACATTTGGTTCAAGTACAAAACGATAGAAGGAGAGCAGGGTTTCATAAATATGGATGGTGAAAAAAAACTCATAAATGATATAATCAGCAATAGTAGAAGTCAGACAGAGGGCTATTTCTCTTTTATTGATTCTGAGCATTCTATAAAAAGGAAATATTATGGTTATTCCATCGAATCAAATAAAGAATTGTATGGTGTGTTCGATTTTTTAACAATGACTTGGTTAATCAGACCACAAAAAATCTTTAAAATTGAGGAAATTAACTACAGTACGGATAAGAATTTAGTCGCAGGATATAATTTAGAAGATAGAAAAAATCTGAAATTTTATTTCTTGGTTCGCGAAGGGGAAAACGAAACAGCATATTACATTGACGATACATTGAAAAAGTATAAGCCTAGAAAATAAGCTATATTAACTGAATTAGTCAATACTAATCTGACCGTTACAAACAAATTTGAATAACTTTAAAGACGATTAGTATTGATTAAATTCAGATGATGACCTTGTGCTTACTATTTAATAATTCGTGATTCTTATTCCCAAGGATAACCTTGCCGATATATGTTTATCCGGATTTTAGTAATGGTTTTTATCCTTTACTTTGAGGAGACCTAGTGTTGATGAGTGTGCGACTTTTCTTCGTTTTCGCCTTTTTTTCCTTCGGATACATCAACGGTAAAATCTGCTGTATGCACCTTTCCATCTATTTTAAACTGTGCCCACATTCTGTAAACTCCCGCATTTTCGATATGTGTCTGCGCAAAAATTGGGAAACGGCTGTCTGATACCGGATGAATATGCAGAAATTCTTTGTTTACCTTTCCAATCATTACGATATGGGCAGATGCGCCTAAATATTGTTGCAAATCCTTTTCGGTTAACTTCTTTCCATCTTTTTCGATGGAGATTTCCAGGTGTTGTGTTTTGTTGGTTTTAAAATCACTTCCATTGATAAGCGTGACTGTATATCCATCAACTTTTGAGATATACTTGGTTGAAATATCATTATTAACCGGACTGCTTTTTCCCTGCACTTCAATTTCCTGTTTGTTCAAGGTCTGTTCGCCACCGCTTGGTTTAAAATCAGAAAACAGAAGATACTTTCCACCAGTTGGGAATGTTTCCGTAATCGCATACGCACCGTCAGTCTGCTCTTCCGGATGGATGTGGCGGAACCAGCTTAAATCTTCACTAACTACCATTAAATGTAATTTCATCTCGTGTGAAATATCCAAGGCTACATTTTTTTCGTTTTGCTTTACAGCAAGTGTCAATTGAGTTGGTTTTCCTGCTTCCACATTTGTTGGCGAAGTAGTTAATTGCACCTCATACGCAACTGCATTTTCAGGATTAACTGCTTTCAAATCCATGCCACATTTAGGGCATTTATCCCCGTGTTTTCCGGTTACTTCCGGGTGCATAGGGCAAGCGTAAACGCTTTCTTTGTCTGTGTGCTCGTGAGTTGCCATATCTTTATTTTTTTTATTTTCTACATTGTTACAGGCCGATAAAGTGACTAAGCAAACCGTTACGCCCAACAATGTATTGATGACCTTTTTCATCTTAATTATTTTATAGTTTCAATTTTGAAACCTGCCTTTTGAACTGCTTCTATCACTTTTTGCTCAGTAATTCCTTCAGATTTTAGGGTTAGGATCTTCTCTCTGTTGGCAGTGTCCACTTCCCATTGCCCGATACCTTCGGCATCATTTAGAAAAGGGGTTACTTTTGCTACGCAGCTGCTGCAATTGATATTTGTCTTGAACTGAAAATTCGTATTTTCCATTTTTAATTTATTTTAAATTATTTATTGATACAAAGTTGAGCCAAATAACACGATTTCTATTGCGGTTTTTGGGTTTTGATTTGTAAGATTTACTGATTGCAGATTTTGTACTGCTAACGATATTGAAGGTCTGGTTTCAGATTACAGGTAATGGATGTACCCAATTTTAGCCAGGTAAATACAGTTGTCGCAGTTATCATATTCAATAATAGACTGAGCAGGCTGTTCGAAATTAGCTTTTAAAAAGGCTTCGGAGAACAAAGCATACGGTGGAAACTTTGCCATGTGGTTTTTGAGCATTTGATGAGCTTCTACAACGGTAGCTCCGTAAAGTTTTTTAAACTTGCCAATTGTATATTGGGTAAAAGAGCCATAGTGCACAATAATTTTCAATGATAAAGAAATTTCCATAGTAAGCTCCAATGATAACCTGCCTAGCTCTTTTTTGAAATTCTTGTACATTACCACAATCTGAGCTAACGTATCGTCAAACGAGGGTATTTTGCGGTATTTATAAAACAATACCGCATCTCCCTCGATCTCAGAAACTTTAAATGAAAGATTATTACTGTCAATTATTGATTTCAGAAGATTTTCAGTTATATATTTTCCTGTAAACATATTGGTATTTATAACAAAATCTGTAAAACCGGATATATCCGGAATCATTATTATTCCTGTTTCATTTGGGGAAATAAGTTCTTCCATATCTAAACCGTTCAATGCAGCTGGTTAATTTTTAAGTGTTTTTACAGAAAAGAAAGCAATAATTGCAGCAATTACACATATAACAGCAGCCGAGAAAAATGCGGTTTGAAAACCGGCATTCAGTGCTGCCATATCAGTAGCTCCTGCTGTTTTAACAGCATTGGTTTTTGCAGCAGAAATAGCAACAATAATCGCCAGACCCAAAGCCGAACCTACCTGATAACTCGTATTGACCAATCCTGAAGCCAGCCCTGTTTCCTCGGGTTTAGCACCCGACATCGAAGCAATCGTACCCGGAATATAAGCCAACGACATACCCAGCGCTCCCAACAAAGATGCAGGCAATACATTGACCAGGAACGTTCCATCAGCCGGAATGGTACTAAACAGGAAAAGTGAAATGGCAAGTGCAATTAGCCCGGCTATAAGATTTGTTTTGAAACCAAATTTGGCTACCAGTTTACCCGTAACCCCTACCATCAGAAACATGATAGCAATCGTCATAGGCAGCAATGCCAGTCCACTATTGAAAGCAGAATAGTTCAGCGTTTGCTGCAGGTACAGGTTGAGGAAAAACCATAAAGGTATCCAGGCTGCGGCCAACAAAGCCATGACCAGATTACCTGATGAAAGATTGGGCACTTTGAAAATACTTAGCGGAACCAAGGGCTCCTTTTTCTGCTTTTGGATAACAAAGAATATAATGAACAATACTAAAGACAAGGCTAACAATCCAATGGTCTGAAGCGATTTCCATCCTGCACCTTCAGCTGATACAATACCATATACGGCTAACACCAATGCGGCTGTTGCCAGAATTGCGCCTGCTGCATCCACTTTTCCTTTTTGAGTACTGCCTTTAAACAACAGTCTTCGGCTATAAAACAGCACAGCAAGTCCTATGGGAATATTAATGAGGAATACCCAATGCCAGGAAAGCCATTCGGTAATAGCGCCGCCAAGGAAAACTCCTGCAGAACCACCTGCCGCTGCAGAAGCGCCCCAAAAACCTAATGCTTTATTGAGTTCTTTCGGGTCGGTAAATTTGGACAGCACTAAGGTAAGCGCTGCCGGGGCAATCAACGCAGAACCCAAGCCCTGCAAAGCCCTTCCGGCATTAAGTGCTGCTTCTGACCAAGCGACACCTGCCAGAAGTGATGCAGCAGAAAGGATGACAAAACCCCACATAAAAACCTTACGGGCACCAAACAAGTCCGACAGGCGGCCACCGAGCAGTAAAAAGCCGCCAAATGCGATAACATAGGCATTAAAAATCCATTGTAAGCCGCTTTGTGAATACCCGAGATCTGCTTTTATTGCCGGCAAAGCTACCCCGATAATAGAAGTGTCCATAATTACTATAAACTGCGCAGTACAAAGTAAGAAAAGTGCTGACCAGCGTTTGCTGTATGCGACAGGTTGGTCTATTGGTTGTTTCATGTTTTTTATTTTTTTTAAGTATTGATGAGTAATTACAGGCTTAGCAGCCCAAGCGCATTTTGCAGCTCTACGTGGAGCATTCGCAGGTTATATACAGCATTCAGATAGTTGATCTTGGCTTGGGTTAATGCCAATTCGGCATCCGTCAATTCAAGCCTTGAACCTAAGCCGTTTTTGAAACGGTCTTCCATCATATGATGGTTCAGTTCTGCCGATTGCACGGTGGTTTCCTGAATGTCCATTTGGGTATTGGCTTCTTTCCATTTGCTTATAATGGTGGCCAGTTCTGTTTTAACCTTATCTTTTAAATCGTTTAACCGTATATCTTCTTGCGCTGCTTTAATTTTTGCCTGGCTGATTTGAGATTGGGTACGGTAGCCGTTAAAAATAGGTACAGTCAATTGTAAGCCCAGAAAAGAAGTTCTTGGTAAAGAATATTCCCCAAACTTCATATCATCTGCCTGTGCCTGTATCTGATATTGCCCAATCAGAGAAAGCTGCGGCAACAATAAGGCTTGCGTAGCTTTTAATTTTTTTTGCTGAAGGTCAATGGATAATTTTTGAATATTCAGGTCTTTTCGGTTGGCTTCTGCAATTTTGAATGCCTCATCAACTTGGTGAAATTCGTTTTTGTTGGCTTCAAGACCCAGCTCAAGGTCATCGGTCAGTTGTAATTCAAATCCATCATCCAGTCCGATCAATCTTTTTAATTCAATACCCGAAACCTCAACATTATTTTTTAAATATGAAATAGAAGATTTTAAATTTTCTACTGCGATAAAACTCCTTAACGTATCAGCTTTTAAGCCTTTTCCCTGCGCTAATAATGCCCGAGAATCCTGCAGTGCCTTGATATTGCGTTGCAGGCTTTGGTCAAGTAAACCCAACTGGCTGTTCCTCATCAATATATCCAGATAGCGGGTTGAAACCTGAAGGGCAACCTGACTTTTCAGGTCGGCGGTCTTTTCATACTCTATTTTTTCATTGATCTTTGAAGCCTTTGTTAGCTGACTTGCGGCCGGTGAAAAAATAGGTTGATGGAGCGATACAAACCCGTTATAGATATTTTTTCCTCCAACGGCGATGTCCTGCACCGGCTTATTGGTGCCTGCAAACGAACCGGGCATGAATATAACCTGCCTGTCGAAATAATAGGAATAGCCAAGGTTTGCTGAAATAGTAGGCAGTAAGGCAGCTTTGGTTTCACGGGTTTTTTCTTTGGCGTTAATTTCTTCCAAAACCTGTACCTGCAAAGCCTTGTTTCCCTGTTTCGCCATTTCCAAAGCATCGGTAAGAGACAGCGTTTTTTTCTGTGCGTACACTATATTTACGCTACTTATCAAGAGCAGCATCGTAACTATATATGAGATATTCTTTTTCATTTTTTCTTTTTTGAGATTTAAAATCATACTACTTCGGCCGGTCTGTTTTCTTCCTCTGTATCTTCTTCTACAATTATTTTCTCCGCTTTCTTGCTTGATAAATAGGAATAAACTGCCGGGATGATGAACAAGGTTAATATTCCGGAGAAGGCTAATCCGCCTACAATCACAATCCCTAACGACTGACGGCTGTTAACCGTCAATGCAATCGGTAAGGCTCCGAATATCATCGCCAAAGAGGTCATCAAAATAGGACGGAAACGTTGCTCGGCTGCCTGTATGGCTGCTTCCCGTTTTGAAAGTCCGGTGTTTTTAAGGTGGTTGGCAAACTCGACGATAAGAATTCCGTTTTTAGTAATTAAACCGATTAGGGTAATTATTCCAATTTGACTGAACACATTTAAACTCTGACCAAACCACGAGAGGCTGAGAATAGCTCCCGTTATAGCCATCGGTACGGTAAGCATAATGGTCAAAGGATCACGTAAGTTGCCAAACTGTGCGGCCAAGATCATATAAATAAGTACCAGTGCCAGAATAAGCGTAAAGGTGATATTGCCCTGGCTTTCGGTATAATCTCTTGACTGACCGGCTAAGGATGCTTTGAACGTTTCACCCAAAACTTCTTTCTTTATTTTTTCGATTTCCTGTATTCCTTCGGCAAGGCTCACTCCCGGTGCCATTGCTGCCGATACGGTCGCAGAAGTATATTGATCGTACCGGTAAATAGCGGCAGGACTTACAGCTTCTTCTGTGGTGATCAGATTGCTCAAGGGTATCATTTCGCCTGTTGTTGAACGGACGTAGATTGCGCTCAGGTCACTTTTGTCATTTCTATACGTTTTATCCAGTTGTCCAATGACTTCATATTGACGGTCGTTTCTTAAGAAATATCCGTAACGCTGCCCGGAAAAGGAGAGCTGCAAAGTATGCGCTACTTCTTCCATAGACACCCCCATCAAGGCAGCTTTCTGACGATCGATATTTATTTTTACTTCCGGTTTATTAATCTTTAAATCGGCATCTATAAACATCAGTTTTTTACTTTGGCGTGCCGCTGCCAGGAATTTTGGAAGTGCTGCCGTCAGACTGTCAAGGTTTTGCGACTGTAATACAAACTGTATCGGCATACCTCCACCATATCGGCTCCCGATAGTTGGCGGCAGATAAGGAAACAGAAGAAATCCTCTGAACTGTCCTGATGCAGCGCCATATTGATTGTACAAGTCCTGAACACTGTGCTTTCTTTCTTTAGGATCTTTGAGATAGATACTTTGCACCGCTACATTCACGGGTGCCGGAGCAGGAATAAAGGAAATAGCGACCATCGAATAGGTTTGATATAAGCCATCGGTAGAGTCGTTGACGTATTTCCCAACTTCGGTCATATGCTTTTTCATATAATCGAAAGAAACACCTTCCGGGGCAACAGCGATGAGGTTCATGTTTGAACGGTCTTCAATGGGTGCCAATTCGGAAGGAAGTTCTTTGCCCACGAAATAAATGAGTGCAGTAGTACCCACTAAGAATACCCAGGCTAGCCATCTGGCTTTCATAAATGTGGTAAGCAAACGGGCATATCCATTATTTAAGCGCACGAAAAACGGCTCAGTAGCACGGTAAAACCAGCTCGGTCTTACTTTTTTCTTTAAAAAATAAGCACTCAACATTGGCGTCAATGTCAAAGCTACCAAAGCCGATACCAGCACCGAACCCGATACTACGATTGCGAATTCCTTGAAAAGCTGTCCGCTAATTCCACCCATGAAAACAATGGGAAGAAAAACAGCTGCTAACGTAATGGTAGTGGAAATAACCGCAAAATAAATTTCTTTGGAACCTTTAAATGCAGCCTGTATGGGCGTCATGCCTTCTTCTATCTTTTTATAAATATTTTCCAGCACAACGATGGCATCATCTACCACCAGACCTATGGCAAGCACTAATCCCAAAAGGGTTAATATATTGATGGAAAAACCTGCCACATACATAATAAAAAATGCGGAAATGATGGATACCGGAATAGCCAATACCGGAATGATGGTTGATCGCCAATCCCTCAGAAACAGAAAAATAATCAATACCACCAGCCCGAAAGCGATAAACAGGGTTTCTTCTACCTCTTTGATAGATTCCCGTACAGAGCTGGTATAGTCGAAACCAACAATCAAACGGTATTCAGATGGAACTTCTTTTCGCAGCTGTTCTAACCGTTTATAAAATTCATCTACCACTTCAATGGCGTTCGCACCCCTTTGAATTTGAATGGCAACACCAATTCCGATACGGTTTAACCCACCAGTTTCATTAATAATTGCGGTGCGTTCGTTTTCTTCGCCCAATTCGGCGGAGCCAATGTCTTTGAGGCGAATTACCGTACTGCCCACTTGCTTGATGAGCATTTCTTCAAAATCATTTACCGAAGTAAGGCGGCCCATTGTACGGATACTCAGCTCGCTGTTGTTTCCTTCTATCCGGCCCGCAGGTAAATCAATATTTTCCCTTGCCAAAGCTTTGCGAATGTCTGCAGGTGTCAATTGATAAGCGGCAAGTTTTGCGGGATCAAAGCGAAGGCGCATGGCATATTTGTGTTCGCCAACAATCGCGACATTGCTAATTCCCGGGATAGACTGCATTTTGTCTTTGATAACGGTAGAGGCGAGGTGACTGACTTCTTTAATGTCTTTGGTATCACTTTCCACCTCGAGGAATGCCACCAGATTGTCTGGAGAAGATGCTTTTTGTACAATAGGCGGATCTACATCGGTAGGGAGTTGTTTACGGGATTTGGCCACTTTGTCCCTTACATCATTCAGTGCATCTTCCAGATCCACTTCACGGTTAAATTCTACCGAAATGATACTTACCTGTTCCCTGGATTCAGAAGAAATAGTACGTATTCCGTTAGCTTCGGCAATAGATTCTTCCATTGGCCGGGTAAGTTTAGATGCAATCACATCAGGGCTTGCACCGGGATAGAAGGTAATAACGGAAATAACCGGGGGTTCTGTTAACGGAAATTCGCGAACACCTAGCTGTTTCCATCCTACTATACCCAAAATAATAAGCAGAAGTGAAAATACTCCGGCTAAAACCGGTTTTTTTATACTTAAAGATGATATACTCATAATGCTAAGATTTGAAATGAATTATTTGGACACGACAGCTTTTACAGGCATTCCATCTCCTAAACGCAGCATATTTGAAACAATGATACTATCACCGGCTGTAATGCCGGACGTAATGACTGCATCTGTTTCTGTCCTTTTACTAATGGTTACTTCGGCAGGTTTTGCCACCCCATTCTTAATGATGAAAACAGTGTAACCTTTTTCGCCTGGAGCCAGTGCTTCGGTTGGTACCAATATTCCTTTTGCACCCTTATCGGTAGCACTGAAATAGACTTTTGCAGAAAGTCCTGCTCTAAATTGGCCACCGGTATTATTGGCTAATGCCTGCACCTGCAAACTCCTGCCTTGAGCGTCAAGTCCCGGTTCGGTAGCTTTAATGGTTGCTGCATATTCCTGGCCGGATAACTCAGCAGTAAACCGGACTTTATCTCCCATCTGTATTAAAGGCAGGTATTTTTCCGGAACAGAGAAACTGATTTTGATGCTGCTTTGGTCTTGCAGCACCACCAGCTCAGCACCCGGAGTAACATAAGCACCAAGATGTACTTTTGAAATTCCGATTTTCCCTGAAAATGGAGCTCTGATTACCGTTTTGGCGAGTTCGACACGCAGCAGATCCTGTTGTGCAGCTAAGGAGCGGAAACGGGTAAATGCTTCATCGTATTCCTGCTGTCTTACGGTTTCGGTTTTCAAGAGATTGCTCATCCGCTCTTTGTTGAGTTTTGCCAATTCCAGTTCAGCACCGACCTGTTTCAAACGGGATTTGATATCGGCGTCATTCAGTGTGTACAATACAGCACCTTGGGTAACGTAACCACCGTCTTTAAAGGCTACTTTAGTTATTTTTTGGGGAATTTCACTAACGATAGAAACCTCCCTGTAAGGCATCATCGTACCTACCAGAGCTTCTTCATGATTGAGCAACTTTTCCTGAGCAATGATAATGTCTACCGGCAATTTGCTGGCATCTGCGTTAGTTGTTGCCTTTTCTGTCGAAACCTTTTCTGACTTGTTTTCACAGGCAATCAATAAGATGCCCATTAACGGAATTAAAATCCCTGCCTTTTGTATTTTAGATTTATATAACATGGTCCTGTGTTTTAATGATGTAACAAACAATTAAAATTTAAGAGCAAAGGTACAGGCCGTGGCTGCCGCAGTTTTCAGACTATTACAGGTAAGAGTTGTAAAATTTACGCTTTAAGTGGTTTAGGGTTCAGGAATGATAAACAGCACCCTACATTTGTGCCTGGCAATTATCATGTTTTGGATTATGTCATTAAAAACAGAAAACCCAGCTCGTATAGCGAACGGGTTTGCAAGATGATTTTATTTAAATAGCTTTATAAAATTTGTCAAATGAATAAAGGTATTATGAATGATTAATGATGTTGGTCATCTTCTCATGTCTTATTTTTTTATAATGGCTGGAAGTAAAGCCTGTGTATTTTTTTAACTGATTGGACAGGTAGGCCGGACTGCCGTAGCCTAAAGCGTAAGCAATATCTGACAGCGACTGATCTGTATAAACTAAAAGCTCTTTTACTTTTTCTATCTTCTTTGAAATGATAAATTTTTCGAGTGTATACCCTTCCAAAGACGAAAATAAGGCACTCAGTGAATCATACTCTTTATGCAATTCGTTACTGATAAAAGCCGAAAATTTAACAGCAGCACCGGTGTCCAGTTGTTTCTGTATGCCATTTTCAACGGCAGTTTTAATCAACTCGATCATCTTTTGATCTTTACTGTATAACAGATCAAATCCGTTATTTTGAAGCATAGCTCTGATCACTTCTTCTTCCATGGTAATTTCATCCGTTTCTTTTAGAATTACCTCACCTAACCGAATGTCGGAAATTTCCAAACCAAGCTTAGGGAATTCTTCAGACAGAAAATAGATGCACCTGTCGCATACCATTCCTTTAATTAATAGTTTCATAGATTAAAAAAGATTTTTACTGTACGCTTTATTTCCGACCAGCCAGTTCCTGATTTTATTGTATCACAGCTTTTATTATAAAGTTCGAGATTAAATTCTTGAGTAATATCAGTCTGTATTTAAAACTTCAGGAATGCAGCGTATTGCTGATACGGCATCCCTGAAATCAAACTAACTTTTAGTTGGTGCAGCATCCGCCTGTAGTCATTGAATCTTTTTCGCTATCATCACCGTCTACTTTGTAACCGGCTTTTTCAATGGTTTCTACCAGCTCTTTTCTTAGTTCGTCACTTTCAACAGCAACAGATAATTTTCCAGCTTCTACCTTTTCGACTTTTATACCTTCAAGAGCTGCGATTGCGCCATTTACTCTTGCCTGGCAATGTGTACTTTGCATATCCGGTATGCTCAATTCTATATTTTTCATTTTGAATAAATTTTTGTACTACAAATTTCTGTATTGTTCTGCGCTTATTTTTTACGCTATTCCCTGTTTGATTTGTGATATTTACTGTTTGGTGTGATGGTATTTGGCGGGACAGGAATTTAGAAGTGATTTATTTTTTGATACCATCCTTTTTTTGACCTACATCAATCTTTATGTTTTTTTGTTTGGACAATTTGTACTTCTAGTGTTCCGCTATCGGATAACACCTAAACATTAGCCAATATTCAAAAAACGACAGACTTAAAAAAAATAGGAGTCCAAAAACTAACGAAAATAATTTGTAAATTTGCGAATATGGATGACAAAAAACTTTACATAATCGCAGGGTGCAACGGAGCTGGTAAAACTACTGCCTCGTTCACGATTTTACCTGAGATTTTAGATTGTAAGGAATTTGTGAATGCCGACGAAATTGCAAAAGGATTATCTCCTTTCCAACCCGAAAAAGTATCGTTTGAAGCGGGACGTATAATGTTAAACAGAATAAATGAACTGCTTTCCGAAAATGAAAACTTTGCATTTGAAACCACATTATCAACTAAAAGTTATAAAAATAAAATCATCGAGGCAAAAGAAAAAGGATATAGAGTGACATTATTATTCTTTTGGCTTCAAAGTATTGAATTGGCTAAAGAACGTGTGAAAACAAGAGTTTTGGAAGGCGGACACAATATTGAACCGGAAGTTATTGAACGAAGATACATCAGAGGAATTAAGAACTTATTTGATATTTATTTTCCAATTGTGGACGGAACTTTAATTTTTGATAATTCAGAAGGACAGCACGAACTTTTAGCGGACAGAAATATTGATGGTTTACTTAATATTGTAAATCAAGAGAAGTATAATCTTTTAAAAACTTACTATGACAACAATTGAAATCCAAATAGAGGAAAAGGCTAAAATCTTAAAAGGACTTGAAAAAGTATATGAAAAGCTTTTAGACTTTAAGAAAACAAAAAACAGCGAATTGGTTGTTTTACGTGACAATAAAATTGTGAAAATCAAGCCTGAATAAAAACACATCGGCTAACAAAAATGTTTTGCAAAAGCAGGACGAAACCGCAAAGGTTCAATCCCGAAGCTTCGGGATTGAACCTTTGTACAAACAAAAACATTTATACTTCTATTTCCGCCACGTCAAAACCCCTAAACTGTTATTTCTTCCATTTCAATCTTAAACTATTAGTCACTACACTTACGCTGCTCAAAGCCATTGCCGCTCCGGCTATCATTGGGTTTAACAAGAAACCGTTGATTGGATATAATATTCCGGCAGCTAGTGGAATGCCTATCAGATTGTAAATAAATGCCCAAAAGAGATTTTGCTTAATGGTGGCCACGGTTTGTTTAGATAAACGTATTGCCTGTGGTATCTTGGTAAGGTCTGAGGAGATAATGGTCATTTTGGCTACATCCATGGCAATATCACTTCCTTTACCCATGGCAATACTTACATCAGCTGTTGCCAGGGCAGTACTGTCATTAATGCCGTCGCCTACCATGGCTACTACTTTGCCTTGCTGCTGCAGTTCTTTTACAAAATCTGCTTTATGCTGTGGCAGTACTTCAGCTTTGTAATGCAGGATACCTGTTTGCCCGGCAATCGCTTTAGCTGTAGCTTCATTGTCGCCTGTAAGCATATATAATTCGATACCCATTTCCTGCATTTCTTTAATTGCCTGAACCGATGTTTCTTTGATTTTATCGGATATAGCGATAACAGATAGTGCCTCTTTGCTGTTGGCAAACCAAATGACCGTTTTGGACTGTTTGCCCCATTCATCGGATTTGTTTTGTAACTGTTCTGCAATCGCAATGTTGTTTTCTGTCAGGAGTTTTTTGTTTCCTACAAAATAGGTTTCGTTATTGTGTTCCGCCTTAGCACCTTTACCTGTAATACTGTCGAAGTTGGATAAAGCTATGGCAGCAACTTCTCCCAAATGTTTCACTACAGCTTCTGCCAATGGATGCTCTGATTGTTTTTCAATGCTCAGTAAAATAGCCCTGGTTGCATCATTGTTGTTCAACCATTGAATACTTGTTACCTCGGGTTTTCCTTGTGTTATTGTTCCGGTTTTATCCAATACAATTGCATTTACTTTTTTAGCTAATTCAAGGCTTTCGGCATCCTTAATTAAAATACCATTTTCGGCACCTTTGCCAACACCCACCATAATGGCAGTTGGTGTAGCCAGTCCCAATGCACAAGGGCAAGCAATAACCAATACCGTAACGGCTGCCAACAATCCCTGTACTACACCGTTATCACCACCCAAAATAAGCCACAAAACAAATGTGAAGAGAGCAATGCTGATCACCACCGGAACGAAAATACCTGCAATTTTATCCACCAATTTTTGAACGGGAGCTTTACTGCCTTGTGCATCCTGCACCATTTTAATAATTTGGGCAAGCATGGTTTCTTTACCCACTTTCACGGCTTTAAATTGGAAACTTCCTTTTTGGTTAATGGTCCCTGCAAAAACTTTTTCATTTTCTTGTTTTAATACCGGAACAGGTTCGCCACTCAGCATACTTTCATCTACATAGGAATTACCTGAGGTAACCATTCCGTCGACCGCAATTTTTTCGCCGGGCTTTACCAGGATTATATCATCAACATTTACCTCTTCAATAGCAGTTTGTTTTTCAGTTCCATCCGGTGCTATTACCATAACAGTTTTAGGTTGCAGTCCCATCAGCTTTTTAATGGCAGTAGAGGTGTTTCCTTTGGCTTTTTCTTCCAATAATTTACCCAAAAGAATAAATGCGATGACCACTGCCGCAGCTTCAAAATAGACGTGTGCATGCAGCCCTCTCTGGTGCCAGAAATCCATAAAAAGCATATTAAATACGCTGAATATGTATGCAATACCTGTACTCAGTGCAACCAGGGTGTCCATATTGGCAGAACGGTGTTTGGCCTGTTTCCATGCATTGATAAAAAAGTCTTTACCGAGCCAAAGTACCACAGGAGTGGAAAAGAACCACATGATTTCGTTACCGTAAGGCATATCCATAAAAAACATACCGATGGTTACAACGGGCAATGATAATATAACCGCCCAAATAGTTTTGTTTTTTAACTTTTTGAATTTCTCTGCATGGATGGTCTCCAGGGATTCCTGTTGCTTTGTTTCTTCAACAATAAGCAAATCATAACCAACATCCTGAACCGCTTTTTGCAGTTGGGTGGCGTCCGTCATATTGGGAAGGTACTCAACGGTTAGATTTCCTGTTGCATAATTGACAGAAGCTTCAATTACACCGGGCTCGTACTTTACGGTACTTTCCGCACTGCCTGCACAGGATGCACAAGTCATACCCAAAACAGGAAAAGAACTTTTAACGGTTGGAACACTGTAACCCAAGTCTTTAATAGCCGCAACGGCTTTGCCAACTGTTTCTGTTTCTTTAACGGTAATGGCTGCTCTGTGGTTGTTGATTTCTACTTTTTGAGATTCAACACCATCCACCTTTGCCAATCCTTTTTCAACGATTAACGCACAATGTTCGCTTTCTACATCTTCTAAGGGAATGTAAACTGTTTCTCTATTGTTATTTGTAGCCATAATTTCGATTGCTTTATTTGCAATACAAAATTGGCTACAATATCGAGAATCGTTATTGTGGAATTATGGAATTGATTTGTAAGATTTACTAAACCTTATCCAAAGGTTTTCTTTTTTCTTCTTTGATTTGTTTGAAGTGACTTGGTGTCAATCCGGTCGTTTTTTTGAATTGATTGCTGAGGTAGGCAACACTGGAATAATTGAGCTGAAGAGCAATTTCACTCAATGACAATTCATCATAAACCAATAACTCCTTTACTTTCTCAATTTTCTGGGCGATAAAATATTTTTCAATCGTTGTGCCTTCTACTTCTGAAAAAAGGTTGGATAAATAATTGTAATCATTGTGAAGTGCAGTACTCAAAATATCCGATAGGTTGGTTTTAGCTTCATTATCCTGATGATGCACCAACTCAATAATGGTGTTTTTTATCTTTTCGATAATCCTGCTTTTCTTATCATCTATTACTTGAAATCCCAATGCTGATAAAGCTTCCTCTAATTTATTCTTTTCCCCGGTAATTGGTTCTTTTTCAAAAACTATTTCACCAAGTTTTATACTTATTGTAGACAGATCAAGCTTATCCAATTCATTCTGAACCATCATAATGCAGCGGTTGCAAACCATATTTTTTATAAAAAGTGTCGTCATATTTCTTTGGATAATAGATTGGTAAAAATACAATTATTAAGTTTATCAGGACTGAGCCTATGAAATATCAAATGAATTTTCTGATTTTCTCACAATAGAGTCTTAAATTCATTATCATAGTTTCAGATAAACTATCAAAATTCGGAATTTAATCATCTTATTAATTTCTGATTATCAATACTATACGTGAAATCACTGCTCCTTTGTCATATTTTGTGAAAGATAAAAAATACCTTTGCTGCTTAAATATTATAACAATTTTAAAAACCCAAATGATGAAAAAACAATTAGTAATACCCTGTCTTCTTTTTTCAAGGTAAGGTAGGGATTGCATCGGCTTTTTTAAATCAAGGCGACAAGGCATGGGCTGATTACGGGTTTAATTATCCTAGTCATATCACTCTTACCTTAAACAGATGTTAAAATCAATCACAAACAGCCTGTAGACTTTCCATTTATCATTTCGAATAATCGATAAGCAGACTTTTCTTTTAGTCTATTCTTTAAGCGGAGCGTATATCCCGGTATTGCCTCGCCATACCAGAAAACGTTATAACGGTTTTATAAAAAGGCAAGATGCAGTTCAGGATCACGTAAGACAAATCAGAATTAAATAACACAAATTATAAATACAATGCTGCAATAGTCAAGTCTATTGTGGCATTAAAAAGAAGCAATGAATTTCAAGGAAATACATATAGGAACGCTCATCAATCAGCGTATAAAAGAATGTAAGATAGAAATGTCTCGTATCTGTAATTTTTTTAAATGTACTGAAGCTGATATAGAAGAAATGTTAGTACAGGATAACCTTTCAACAGGTCTGCTTTTAAAATGGTGCAAATTATTAGAATATGATTTCTTTAGAATCTACTCCCATCATTTAATTTTATACTCTCCGCAGTCCTCAACAATGAAATATAGTGATAATCCCAGTAAAGAGAATTCAGAACTGCCCAGATTTCAGAAAAACATTTACACTAAAGAAATTATTGACTTCATTCTGGAACTCATTACAACCGGGAAAAAAAGTAAATCTCAAATAGTAAATGAGTACAGAATTCCTAAAACAACATTATATAAATGGATAAAAAAGCACGGGAAAGAATAGAACCGGATTATAAGCGAATATACTCAGATATTATAGAATTAAAGCACCCTGAAAAGAGGGAAAAATGTAAAGCAATATTATCTAAAGAACAGTTATCCAGTATTGACATTATTAAAATTAATGTTATTATTTTCGGAAATATTACGGAAAATATTTCCTTCAATCAAAGGCATCGTTCATATGATAAGGAAACCATACGACAGATTCTTGATTATCAAAAAAACAACAATTTAAGTAACAGTCAGTTAGCTGACCATTTTGTACTCAGCAGAAATACTGTTGCTAAGTGGAAAAAACTGAAGAAGGGTATTATATGATTTAAATTTTATACAGCTTATTATTCCATTGCTATTAATTTATAAACTCTTAATTGTTCTATTGATATTAGATTTCATGGTATTATATTATTTTCATTAAATTTGGCGATTCCGATAGTTTTAACTGATTTTTTAGTCAACTTTGACGGAAAAAGGCTAATAAAATACTGACCAGAATCTAATGAAACTAAAAACTACTTTTCTCTATTTATTGCTCATATTCTTCTTAGGTTTCTTTTCCAGTTGCAGCAATAATAAAAATCCTGAAAAAATGAGAATCGGTTTTTCTCAGGGATTGGGCAACCATCCATGGAGGGATGCGATGAATCATGCAATGCAAATACAGGCTTCTTTACATAATGACGTTGATCTTACCGTTATGAAGGCAGATAAGTCGGTAAAGAAGCAGATTTCTGATATCCAGACGATGATTGATCAAAAAAAGGACATCATTATGATCTCCCCAATTGATTCCCAATCACTTGTTCCGATTATAGAAAAAGCTTTTGACAAAGGGATTCCTGTTATTTTACTGGATAGAAAAATAGCCTCCGAAAAATATACGACTTATATTGGTGGGGATAATATTGAAATTGGGAGGTCAGCAGCGAAGTTTATCATTTCTGATTCCAAGGCAAACACAGAAATTCTGGAAATCCAGGGTGATGATAATTCTTCTCCCTCGGTGGAAAGGAGCAAAGGGTTTCATGAAGTCATAAAAAAGCATTCTAGTGCCCATCTTCTGGAGAGCTATAAAGGATTTCCTGCCGAAAAATTTAAGAATACATTACAGTCCCTGGGTCAAAAAA
Source organism: Chryseobacterium sp. NFX27 (assembly GCF_049887855.1). Taxonomy (NCBI): domain Bacteria; kingdom Pseudomonadati; phylum Bacteroidota; class Flavobacteriia; order Flavobacteriales; family Weeksellaceae; genus Chryseobacterium; species Chryseobacterium sp. NFX27. The sequence continues at coordinate 44,931 of NZ_JAGEKK010000019.1, forward strand.
AACTATATGTTTTTGCTTTTAATGACGAACTGGCTTTGCAGGCGTGGTCAGTAGCCCGTAATATGGGTTTGGAAAACAATATAAAGTTCATTGGTGTAGACGGTTTAAATACCAAAGATGGAGGAATACAAATGGTTATGGATGGAAAGCTAAGTGCTACACTGCTATACCCGACAGGTGGCGCTGAAGCAATAGAAACAGCCATTAAAATACATCAAGGAACTGCGGTTCCTAAGAGAATAACACTTGGAACAACGGTTATTGATCAGTTCAATGCCGAAATTATGAAGAACCAGCTCGACCGAATTATGGCACAGCAAGGCACTATTGAGCATCAGGTGCAGGCTATAGAAAAGACAACAACGCTGTATTCATCCCAAAACATACTGTTGCAATGGTCTATTGTTTTGCTAACGACATTGCTGTGCTCTGTAGCATATTGTATTTATCTCATTTATGCAGTGAAATATAAAAATAAACAACTTACACTGACAAATGAGAAAATTACCATTCAGAGGAATCAGATAGAGCATATTGCCGATGAGCTGAAGGAGAGTAATGACGCACGGGTCAATTTTTTCACAGGTATTTCTCATGAATTTAAAACACCAATTACGTTAATTCTGAGTTCTTTAGAGTCTCTTAAAGAAAATGATAAAGCACAGGTGAAAAAATCATCGTATGAACTGGAAATGATCCATAAAAATTCAAATCGGCTTCTAAGGTTGATTGATAATCTTTTGGATTTTAGAAAAGTGGAAAGTAAAACATTTAATCTCCGCGTTTCGCAGACCAATATTTATGATTTTTCATATTCCATATTTAGAGATTTTGAAAATGAGGCTAAAAAGAGAAATATCAAATTTGATATTACATCCAACAACAAAAATCAGGATGTTTTTATTGACCGAAATCTGATGGACAAAGTCTACTTCAATCTGCTTTCCAATGCATTTAAATTTACGCCTGATAATGGTAAAATTACAATCAGTATTTTTGAAAAAGGCAACCAGGTTTCGATTCACTTCAAAGATAATGGTATAGGCATCCCCAAAGATGAATTACAGAATGTCTTCCAACCTTATTTTAAGGGTTCCAACAACCGTAAGAACAGCTCTGGTATTGGACTGCATCTTTCAAAGGAATTGGTAGGGCTGCATTTAGGGAAAATTGAAGTTACTTCCTTACAAGGTACCGAATTTATTGTTACCTTATTTAAGGGCAATAAGCATTTTAACGAGGATCAGCTTATCCGCGAACCGGACATGATAGATGCATCGTTGCTGGCACAGGAACCAGAATATGTTTCTTTTGAACCTGAGCTTATTGAAAATAAAAATCCCGACGAACCACGTTTCACACTTTTATTAATTGAAGATAATAAAGACCTGTTACTTTTTCTGAAAAGTAGATTCCAAAATGAGTTTGATGTTTTATTATCAGACGGAACAGATGCGATTGAAAGTGCATTGACCTCTATTCCTGATATTATCATCTGTGATGTAAACCTTCCCGATAAAAATGGCTTTGAAATCTGCGAAATTCTTAAAAAAGATCTTAGAACTTCACACATTCCTACGATCATCCTTACCGCAATGGATAACAAGGAGTCTTACCTGCAAGGATTAAAGTCTGGCGTTGATTTGTATCTGACAAAGCCCTTCAACTATCCGATCCTCATGCAGTCCATAAAATCTTTATTGTTCAATAGGGAAAAGCTTAGGTATTACTACACCAATAATATCAGCCGGGTATCCAGCGGAGCAAAACCTTTTGGCGATCTCGAACAGCAATTTGTAAGTAATCTCAACAGATATATTCACGAAAATCTAGACAATGCTGATTTTTCAGTTGAAAATCTTGCTGAATCTATGCATGTTTCCAGAGTGCAGCTATACCGTAAAGTCAAGGCAATATTTAACGAAAGTGTAAGTGATTACATCAATAATTTCCGTTTGGAGCAATCCAAGACCATGCTGCTGGGCACTCAATTAACGATATCAGAGGTCGCCTATAAAAGCGGATTCTCTTCTCCCAATTATTTTTCTACAGCATTCAAAAATAAATATGGGACTTCCCCTAATGTTTTTAGGAAATCATCTACAGATCATTAATAGGGCAAAGTATTAAGCAGGTGAATATCTATGTAACATTTTTGAAAAAGGATGTTACATTTTTATAATTATGATCATCACTAAAATATTATTCATGTTTATAAATTGTTGATTATTTGGGTGTTAATATATAATTAATATTTGGTTAACATTTTTAAAGTAGTTTGAATCAATACTAAATCATCAGACCGCATTCTCAAAATATTTTAGGGCAAAACAAATATTGTCTTAAAATGAATAAAATTACAATTTGGTCTATTACGGCAGCTTTAGCTGGATTTCTTTTTGGATTTGATGTCGTCGTTATTTCCGGAGCAGATAAAAAGCTTCAGCTATTATGGCAGAGCTCGGACGCTTTTCATGGAGCGGTGGTCATGGGAATGGCCCTATGGGGTACGGTAGTTGGGGCTATTTTCGGAGGAATTCCTACGAATAAATTCGGAAGAAAAAACACCCTTTTTGTCATTGGAATTCTTTACGCAATTTCAGCTCTTGGCACTGCGTTATCAAATGACCCCTATACTTTTGCATTTTTCAGGTTCATGGGAGGTTTGGGAGTTGGAGCTTCTACTGTTGCAGCACCTACCTATATTTCAGAAATAGCCCCTGCAAAAGACCGTGGAAGATTAGTTTCTTTATATCAGTTCAATATTGTACTCGGAATCTTAGTCGCATTCTTGTCAAATTACCTGATCAGTGGAATTGGGGATAATGACTGGAGATGGATGCTGGGTGTACAGACCATACCGGCTGTTATATATACACTTTTTGTCTTAACCATACCCAGAAGCCCAAGATGGCTTATTTCAAAATTCAGAATTGATGAAGCCAAAAGTGTTCTCAAGACGATCAGTCCGGATGAAGATCCTGAGATTCTTATATCTCAGATCCAAAACAACAATGCAGAGACTCCTAAGGAAAATATTTTCATGAAAAAATACCGTTTCCCTCTTATTCTGGCCTTTCTGGTTGCCTTCTTCAATCAGATGTCCGGTATCAACGCATTTTTATACTATGCACCTCGAATTTTCGGTGAAGCGGGTCTGGGTGAAAAAACAGCATTATTGAGCAGTATAGGGATAGGAATAACAAATATGATCTTCACTCTTTTAGGAGTTTCACTAATTGATAAGGTCGGCCGCCGAACATTAATGTACATCGGTTCGATAGGGTATATCATCTCCTTGGGATTGGTCACACTGGCGTTTTATCTGCATTGGTCAGGGATCAGTATTCCTATATTTCTGTTTCTTTTCATTGCTGCCCATGCCATTGGTCAGGGAACTGTAATATGGGTTTTTATTTCAGAAGTATTTCCCAATCATCTCCGGGCATCAGGGCAGGCATTTGGAAGCTCCACACACTGGGTTCTTGCTGCTATTATCCCTTCCCTTATTCCAATGCTGTTTTCTACAATCGGAGCAGGAAGTGTATTCCTGATCTTTACCATATCGATGGTTTTCCAACTTCTGTTCGTCATCTTCATGATGCCGGAGACTAAAGGAATTTCTCTTGAAAAATTAAGTCAAAAATTAACAAAATAAATATATGAAAAATTTAAGCTACGCTATTTTAGCACTATCTGCATTCTTTTATACTTGTAAAGCGCAAGGAACATCTGTCCTTTCAAAAGAAGAGCAGCTATACAGACCCAACTATCATTTCACACCAGAAAAAGGATGGATGAATGATCCTAACGGAATGTTTTATCTTGATGGAACATATCACTTATTATTTCAACATAATCCTGCGAACAGTAAATGGGGAACTTTACATTGGGGGCATGCGACCAGCGAAGATTTGGTAAAATGGGAAAATCAGCCCATCGCGATATACCCTGATCAAATGGGATACATATTCTCCGGTAGCGCTGTAGTTGATAAAAATAATACTTCAGGACTGGGAGACGGAAAGAATGTACCGATTGTAGCAATTTTTACTTATCATGATATGGATAAAGAAAAAGCCAATCGAATTGACGTCGAAAGTCAGGGAATGGCCTATTCTTTAGACAAAGGAAAAACATGGACGAAATATAGCAATAACCCAGTGCTTAAAAATCCAGGAATAAGGGATTTTCGCGACCCTAAAATATTTTGGGAAAAGGACAGTAAGCAATGGATAATGGTAGTAGCAGCTCAGGACAGGCAGCATTTTTATGGCTCAAAAAACCTGAAAAACTGGACCTTCCTCTCAGAATTTGGTAAAGATTTCGGCGGACACGGCGGCGTTTGGGAATGTCCGGATCTTTTTCCGATAAAGGTAGAAGGAACCAACGAAGAAAAATGGGTGCTTATCGTTAACATCAATCCGGGTGGTCCGAACGGTGGTTCTGCCGCGCAGTATTTTGTAGGAGATTTTGACGGAAAAACCTTCAAAATGGATGATGTTTTTACAAAGCAGCTCGAAAAAGAAAAAGTGGTCTGGCTGGATTGGGGGCGTGATAATTATGCAAGTGTCTCTTTTGATAACGTTCCGGAGAATAAAAGAGTGATTATCGGATGGATGTCAAACTGGGACTATTCACCGGATGTGCCTACGGAAAAATGGAGAGGAAGTTCTACTATTCCTCGTGAAGTGACTTTGAAAAGGTCAAAAGATGGCTACATTTTGAAAAATATTCCTGTTTCCCAGCTTAAAAATTACGAAGGAAAGACAGTTAAAAAAGAAATTAACCTTGGTTCTGATAAAAAGCTTATAGGCAAAGGAGAAATAGATCTTTCCAAAGCAGTTATCGATGTTGATTTCAAGAAAATGACGAAAGGCGTTTACACTTTTACTTTGAAAAATTCATTGGGAGAACAGCTAATTTTCGGAATTGATAATAATAAGCGTGAACTTTTTGTTGACCGTACAAAATCCGGGAAAATCGATTTTAAGAACAGTTTTGCAGACAGGATTTCAAAAGCACCATTAGCAAAAAGCTATCAAAACGCAAAGTTCAAAATTGTATTGGATAAAACTTCCATTGAAATTTTCTTCAATAACGGCGAAAAGGTAATGACCGAGATCTTCTTTCCAAATGAAGGCTTTTCGGAATTAAGCTTATCCACAGATACCACAGCAAGTACAGTGAACTTCAATGCTCATCAGCTTAATATCAAGTAAAAACTATAGTATGAAGAAATACAAAATAGCCATCGCCTTTTGTCTTCTTCCTTTTTCGTATGTATTTGCGCAGGAAGTGATAAAAGGAAAGGTGGTTTCCTCAAACCAGAAACCGTTGAGCGGGGTTATCGTGACCGTTTCGGAAACAGGAGTCAATACCACAACAGACAGTAGCGGTGCATTTCAGATCAATGACCTGCAAAAAGGAAACACTTTAATTTTCACTTATCCGGATTATTCTACTCGGAAAGTAGTAGTGGATGAAAAAACGGTACTGAACATCGTTTTAGCTGCAGAGAAAATAAAAAGCATAGATGAGGTCATCGTAACGGGATATACCAAGCAGAAAAAAGCTGATATCACAGGCGCGGTTTCCGTAGTTGATATGAAAGACCTGAACAAACAGACTGAACCTAATCCCATCAAATCCATGCAGGGAAGAATTGCTGGGGTTAATATTACTTCGGACGGTTCACCTTCGGGAGGAAATACCAAAGTATTAATTCGTGGGGTAGGGACCCTCAACAATACGGATCCATTGTATGTGATCGACGGAGTTCCTACAAAAGCAGGAATGCAGGAACTGAACCCTAATGATATTGAGTCCATGCAGGTCCTTAAGGATGCCTCATCTGCTAGTATTTATGGCTCACGTTCTGCAAACGGTGTGATTATCATAACTACAAAAAAAGGTAAAAAAGGTAAAATGAGGATTGACTTAAATTACTATACTGCCTTTTCACAATATGCAAAGAAAACAGAAGTACTTGATGCCAAGCAGTTCGGCCAGGTACTCTGGCAGGCCAATATAAATGATGGAATTGATCCTAACTCCAATAACCTAAGCTATAACTTTGATTGGCAAATGCAGAATGGATCTGCGGTCTTAAATCAGATCAATATTCCTGAGTATCTGGATGCTGCAAAAACAATCAAATCCGCCAATACGAATTGGTACGATGAAATTTCCAGAACAGGGCAGGCCACTTCTTTGGATCTGGCAGTATCCAGCAGTTCTGATAAGGGGTCCTATTTCTTTTCCATGGCATATTATAACAATGACGGAATTGTAAAGCTGACAGATTTTAAAAGAATATCCGCCCGTATCAACACTTCTTACAACTTCTTTGATGGAAAGTTAAAGATCGGTGAAAACTTTACGATCAATAAAACGAACGAAACAATTGATCCGGGAGTGTTGGATCCTGCACTGCGGGCATTACCTATAATTCCAGTGCATACGGTTGATGGAATCGGGTGGGGCGGGCCCGTCGGCGGAATGAATGATCGTCAAAATCCGGTGAGATTGCTGGAATATAATAAAGACAATGGCTATAAAAACCTGCGTCTTTTTGGAAATATCTATGCAGAACTTCAGCCCATTAAAAATCTCAGTCTTAAATCCAGTTTTGGAATAGATTATTCGGACTATTATAAACGTAATTTACAGCGCAGTTACGTTTCGGGATATCTCCAGAATGACAAAAATGCGGTAAATATTGACCAGTCTACGAATGAAAAATGGACTTGGTCCAATACTGCACAATATATAGCGAAGGCAGGTAATCATAGCTTCGATGTTCTGGCCGGCACGGAAATGTATCAGGAAACCTATGACAATACATGGCTGAGAAAAGAAGGGTTTCTTATTGAAGATCCGGATTATATGTATCCTGGCGCAGGAACAGGACAGGCCTATAATGGCGGAACCTCTACACGGTATAGCCTGCTTTCCTATTTTGGTAAATTTACTTATGATTATGATCAGAAATATTTATTTTCTGCAACAATAAGATACGACGGGTCTTCCAGATTTGGTAAAAATAATCGTTTCGGAACCTTTCCTGCATTTTCAGCAGGATGGAAAATCAGTAAAGAAGAATTCTTTAAAAACACTTTACCTTTTTTCTCTGATTTAAAGTTTAGAGCTGGCTGGGGACAAACGGGTAACCAGGAGATCAGTAATGAAGCTATCTATGCTTTATACCTCGCAAGCTATGCGGGAGACAGTCCTACCTGGAATACTTCTTTTGGAACGGCCTATGATATTTCCGGCGCCGGAAGTGGTCTGCTCAATTCAGGCTTTATTGCCATTCAAAGCAAAAATGATGATTTGAAATGGGAAACCACGACACAAACCAATTTAGGCGTAGACTTTGGCTTTTTCGGGCAAAAACTTACCGGAAGTGTCGATATTTATAAAAAAAATACGGATGATATTTTGGTATTACCGCCCTATCTGGCCATTATTGGAGAAGGAGGAAATCGCTGGGTTAATGGGGCCTCAATGGAAAATAAAGGGATCGAATTTTCTTTAGCCTATCAAAATTCCACAGATTTTGGGCTGAAGTATGAAGTTTCGGGAAATATTTCGATGAACAGGAATAAGATTACGCAGCTTCCTGATGAAGTTAAAAATAATTATGGTGGAAATGGAACTACAGATAACATTTTAGGGAGACCGATCAATTCAATGTATGGTTATGTTGCGGATGGACTTTTCCGCGAACAGAGCGAACTGGATAACTCAGCAGAACAGCCAGGAAAAGGATTAGGTAGAATACGCTACGCCGATCTTAACGGTGACGGTATCATTAACGACCAGGACCGCACATGGATAGGCAACCCAAACCCAGGATTTACTTATGGCTTAAACATCAATGTAAGCTTCAAAAATTTTGATGTTTCAACATTTTGGCAGGGGGTTGGAGATGTAGATGTAATCAATACGAAAAAATACCAGACCGACTTTTGGAGTGTAGATGATGTGGGATCCAATAAAGGAACAAGATTACTCAATGCCTGGTCTCCTCAAAATCCTGATTCAACCATTCCTGCATTAACGACAGTAGACAAAAATGCAGAATCGAGATTTTCAAGCTATTATGTGGAGAATGGCAGTTACCTGAAGCTTAGAGTGCTGCAGATAGGATATTCATTACCTAAATCTATAACGGATAGCTACAATATTACCAATTTCAGGCTGTATGCAAGTGTACAGAACCTCTGGACCATAAAATCCAAAAGTTTTACCGGAGTGGATCCCGAAACACCGGCTTTTGGGTACCCGCTTCCCATCACCTTTAATTTTGGTGTAAACATCTCATTATAACCTTTAACATCATTCAAATGAAAAATAATATAATTGTAATCATCTCCTGTGCGCTGTTACTTGGATCAACATTTTCCTGTAATGATTTTTTGGACTATGAACCCAGGGGCGTCTTATCAGAATCTGATGTGGTCACACCAAAAAATGTAGATGGCTTTGTCAATGCAGCCTATGCTTCTTTGGGCAATGATCATTATGATACCCCGTTTAGTTTATGGCCCTATGGGAATGTGCGTTCGGACGATGCCTATAAGGGAGGAAGCGGAACCAATGATCTTCAGACATTCCATTTTTTTGAGATATCAAATAATATCCGTTCAGATTTTGGGGAATTAGATAAACTGTGGTATCTCAACTACGTAGGAATTTCAAGAGCCAATAAAGCAATTGTAGCTCTCAATAAATTATCCGACGCGGAGTATCCCAACAAGCAGAAAAGGATTGCAGAAATGAAATTTATAAAAGGACATTTTTACTTCATGCTTAAAATTCTATACAAATATGTTCCGTATGTAGATGAAACCACACCCATAGAAGAATATAAGAACGTCTCAAACAGAGCAATGACGGATCAGGAGCTTTGGAATGCTGTCGCCTCTAATTTTGAGTATGCTGCCCAGTATCTGCCTGCTGCACAACAAGAGGTGGGGAGACCAAAGAAAAGTGCAGCGTATGCTTATCTCGCAAAAGTCAGATTATATCAGGCATATGAACAGGATGATAATTATGGGATCACTACGATCAACAAAGCTACCCTTCAAAAGGCAGTTGATGCAGCAAATCAGGTTATCGGAAATTATTCGCTGGAATCAGATTTTGGAAATAATTTTATGCCTGGTGGTTATGAGAATGGACCTGAATCCGTTTTCTCCATCCAATATTCTGATGACGACGGAACACTTTTCGGAAGATTAAACTACGGTGATGTTCTTTCACTGCCGCAAGGGCTGGGATGCTGTGACTTCCACAAGCCAAGTCAGAATCTTGTCAATGCGTTTAAGACCAATGCACAAGGTTTACCCATGTTTGATAACTATAATGAAACGGATGTTGATTATCATCATTTGGAGAATTTCACAGTCGATCCAAGACTCTACCATACCGTGGCCATGCCCGGTCTTCCATGGAAATATGACCAAAACAAGATCTATCAGGAAAGCTGGGTCAGAAGCCCGGGTACATATGGATATTATGCTTCCTTAAAGGAAAATGTCCCACCAGGCTGCAGCTGTTCAGTCAATATAGATCCATTCTATGGAAACTCAAAAAACAGGATTATCATCCGGTATTCTGACGTATTGCTCATCAAAGCAGAGGCACTAATAGAAATGGGGCAGCATCAGGCAGCATTACCGCTGATTAATCAGGTAAGGAAAAGAGCTGCTGCAAGTAATCATTTTACAGGCGGCTATACCGACAATAACCTGATCCATGAATATGAGCCCGGGGTAAACTGTGTATGGAGTCAGGATTTTGCAAGAAAAGCTTTACGTTGGGAAAGGAGAATGGAATTTGCGATGGAAGGAAGCCGTTTCTTTGATCTTGTAAGATGGGGTATTGCAACAGAAACGATGAATAGTTATTTTGCAGTAGAAAAAACCAAAAGAAGCTATTATAGTGAAGCAGCTTTCGACCATGGAAAGGAAGAGTACTGTCCAATTCCTTTAGCACAGGTTAATTTCAGTCAGGGCCTGTATAAACAAAATAATGGGTACTAAAAAACAAATAACTGCCTGTATTAAATTGAATATTTTAAATTTAAAAAATAAAAACCTTAAAAATGTTTAAGAAAACAAATCTGAAAATAGTAAGCTTCGGAGAAATACTGTATGATGTTTTTGGAGAAGAAAAGAAAGTAGGTGGAGCTCCTCTTAATTTAGCATTAAGAACCCGCTCTTTTGGATTTACCACAACGATTATCAGTGCCGTTGGTGACGATAAAAATGGACAGGATCTTAAGAAATATATCGAAGATAACGGTGTAGAGATCAATAATGTAATGACTGATCCGGAGCATGAGACTGGATTGGTACAGGTTTATCTTAATGAACGCGGTTCTGCTACTTATGATATCAAATTTCCAAGTGCATGGGATTTTATAAAAGGCAATGAAAGTATCAGAAGTTCTGTTTTAGAAACGGATATCTTTTTTTTCGGAAGTTTGGTATGCAGGAATGAAGTTTCTAAGAATACGCTTTTGGAGCTTCTCCATAGTAACCCGGGAATGTATAAAATTTTTGATGTTAACCTCAGACCTCCATACTATTCGATTGAATTATTGAAAGAACTCATGGACGAAGCTGATTTTATAAAATTCAATGATGATGAAATTCTGGAAATTGCTTCTGGTTTAGGGTTTCAGTCCGATACTTTAGAAGATAACATTCAGTTTATTGCCAAAACAACCAATTCAAAAGGCATCTGTGTGACCAGAGGTAAACATGGCTCTATTTTACTATGGGAGAATTCTTTCCATTATCATAATGGCTTTACTGTTAAAGTTGTTGACACGGTAGGGGCAGGAGATTCTTATTTGGCAGCCCTGATTACCAAACTGATAAGTGATGGTGATCCGCAGAAAGCTTTAGATTTTGCAAGCGCAGTGGGTGCAATTGTTGCCTGTCACCCCGGGGCTAATCCTCAGATAGAAAATTCTGCAATCGAAGATTTTCTAAAGAGAGATGCTTTACAGCACTGAAATTTATAATTGTTAAGAGAAGACTGCCTTGGGTGGTCTTCTTATTTTTTCATAACAAAGATCTGTTATCTTTACATCCTGGTTGTCTTTTATCTTCACATAAAGATTTTAAGCAGAATATAATAGAATGTTTGGAATTACTAAGTGCTTTTTCTTTTGAGGTTGAAAGAAAGATGATTTACTTATATTTGCCCTGCAAAGTAAAATTAAATGTTCAAAAAAGTAAGCACTGTATTTATTCTTGGCTTTTATACAATTTTTTGTTCGGCCCAACAGGTTCGGCCCTCAAAATCATCTGAAATTTACCGCGAACTCAAAACCCTTAAACACTTACCTAAAGTTTTATACCTTGCCGCTCATCCCGATGATGAAAATACAGGATTGCTCTCCTGGTTAATCAACGACCAAAATGTTGAAACGGGCTATCTGTCTTTAACCAGAGGTGATGGCGGTCAGAATTTATTAGGCACAGAGCAGGGGGCTGCATTGGGTTTAATCAGAACGCATGAGCTTTTAGAGGCAAGAAAGTTAGACGGCGCCCAACAGTCTTTTACCCGTGCGATTGATTTCGGGTTCTCTAAAAATACAACCGATACCTTTAAACAATGGGATGCAGACAACATTACAGCGGATGTGGTTTGGGTAATCCGTAAATTCCGTCCGGATGTTATCATTTGTCGTTTTCCTCCTACTGCTGCGGCAGGCCACGGACAACATGCGGCTTCGGCCGTGGTTGCGGAAAAAGCTTTTAAGCTGGCAGGAGATAAAACGGCTTTCCCGGAACAGCTGAAATATGTTAATGCATGGCAGCCAAAACGTGTATTGTGGAATACTTTCCGATTTGGCGGGGTTAATACGACAGCTGAAAATCAACTGAAAGTTACCGTTGGGCAATATGATGCGCAACTGGGAATGGGCTATGGTGAACTGGCAGGATTAAGCAGAAGTTTACATAAAAGCCAGGGTGCGGGAACACAGTCTGTGGCCGGGATCAGAACAGAATATTTTGCCCACGTTATTGGCGAGCCTGCCAAAGCAACACTTTTTGATGGAGTCATTAAAACGTGGACCGGAAAAGGAAACGCTGATATTGACCAATCATTAGATAAAATTATTTCTGCTTTCAACTTCAACGAGCCAGACCTTAGCTTGCCTGCTTTGCTTGCTTTGCGAAAGAAGGTCATTGCGCTGCAAGATTCAGACCTGAAAAGGGATAAAATTAAATCTCTTGACAATATCATTTTAAGCTGTGCCGGATTTATGGGCGAGGTCGTGACCAATCAGGCTGAAGCTGTTGCCGGGGATCATTACAATTTCAGGTTAAATTTGATTTCAAGAGCTGTAAATCCTGTCGTTTTAGACAATGTAAAATGGTTAAGTCAGTCAGAAAGCTTCAACAGAAAATTATCAAAAGATTCTTTAATTACCATTCAGCATGACATTCAGATTCCTGCTGATGCAGCACTCACAGAACCTTACTGGTTGTCAAACCCAGCCACGAACGCGGCAACTTTCTCTGTCCCAAATGATACTTTAATCGGTTTGCCTGAGGCAGAATCACCACTGAATGTTTTACTTCATTTAAGAATCGGTTCTGAAAATTTTCAGGTTAAACTTCCTTTATCTTTCAAGAAATTAGACCCGGTGCGGGGTGATGTGGTCGAAGCCTTGCGCATTGTTCCTGCATTGGAACTTAAATTTACACAACCGCTTTATTTAGTCAAAGAAAATGAAGATTTACATTTGAGTTTAAATGTTAAGGTCAATTCTAACAGACAATACAATAAAGGTACTCTAAACCTGATGTATAACGGTGAACGATTAGGCGGCGCTGATTTAAATTCGATCAGTGGGAAAGATTTTACTATCAATTACGTTATTCCAAAAACTAAGCTTGCCTCAATACATTCGTCTCGTTTGCAATTGGATGCAAATTATATTGCAGATGGAGTAGCGTATAATAAAAAACAAGTATTAATTCAGTACCCGCATTTGCCATCTTTACAGTATTTTGCGCCTGCAACGGTAACCGTAATGAAAGGTGATATTCAGTCGAAGGTTAAAAAAGTGGCTTATATAGAAGGTGCGGGAGATTTTATTCCTGAGTTTCTGCGCATTGCAGGTATTCAGGTAGAGGTCTTGAAAGACGAAGATTTTTATGGCAGCTTAGATGAATCCGGTGGAAACAGAAGTCAAAACAAGCTGTCGCAGTATGATGCCATCGTGCTTGGTGTCCGTGCCAATAACACAGAGAAAAAACTGGGCCGCTGGATGCCTTTTTTATGGTCATATGTAAAAGGCGGAGGTAATCTGGTGATGCAGTATAACACCAACCAGGATACAACAGTGGATCAATTGGGGATGTACAATTTCAGTATTGCCAATAAGCGGGTTACGGAAGAAAATGCTGCGGTTACGTTTTTAAAACCCAATCATAAGTTACTGAACTTTCCGAACAAAATTACTGCTGATGATTTTAAAGGCTGGGTACAGGAGCGTGGCGCCTATTTCCCTGAACAATGGGATGCGGCGTATGAACCGCTTTTTGAAATGCATGATACCGATGAAAAGCCTCTGCAGGGATCAACTTTATATACCCAATACGGGAAGGGTAATTTTATTTATACACCGTTGGCATTTTTCAGACAGTTGCCTGCGGGAAATGTTGGGGCGGCACGTTTATTTTTAAACTTTTTATCTGCACAGAAAAACTGATGAACAAACAACTTAAAAACTGGAATACCTGGTACATACTATTAGCCGTTGCATTAGTATTACAGATCGCATTTTATTATTGGTTTACTAAATCCTGGGCATGAGTACTATAGATTGGACCGTTCTTATTTTTACATTGGTTGCAGTGGTGGTTTACGGCGTATTCATCGGTCGTGGCCAAAAAAGCAATGAATCCTACCTGAAAGCAGATAATAAAATGCCCTGGTACATTGTGCTTATAGGGATTATGGCTACGCAGGCCAGTGCCATTACTTTTCTTTCAGCACCGGGCCAGGCTTATACAGACGGCATGCGTTTCGTTCAGTATTACTTTGGTCTGCCTTTGGCGATGATTGTGATCTGTATCACTTTCATCCCGATTTTTCAGCGCTTAAATGTGTACACAGCCTATGAATATTTGGAAAACCGTTTTGATAAAAAAACAAGGGTACTTACTTCACTGCTTTTTCTTTTTTCCAGAGGCTTATCAACAGGAATCAGCATTTATGCTCCGAGTATCATCTTATCAAGTGTTTTAAACTGGAATATTTATTTAACCAATGTTTTAACTGGTGGCATTCTATTGATTTATACCTATGTTGGCGGTGCAAAAGCAATTGCTCATACCCAAAAATTACAGTTTCTCATTATTCTGGGAACCATGGCTTTTGCAGGTTATCTGCTTATTCAGAATATGCCGAATGGAATTGGTTTTAAGGATGCGCTTTATCTGGCGGGGAAATCCGGAAAGCTCAATGTAATCACTACGGAATTCGACTGGAAGGATAAATACAATATCTGGAGCGGATTAATTGGCGGTTTTTTCCTGGCACTTTCTTACTTCGGTACGGACCAGAGTCAGGTCGGAAGGTATATTACGGCGAAAGACAATACCAATGCAAAAATGGGCCTACTATTGAACGGATTGGTTAAAATCCCGATGCAGTTTTCTATTCTCCTGATCGGTGCCTTACTTTTCGCATTCTTTTCTCTGAAACCGGCCCCGATTTATTTTAACGAACGCTCTTATCAGCATTTAAAGGAAACAAAACCTGAACAGGCTGCGGTATTTGAAAAAGAGCATCAGAATTTGCAAATAAAATTTAATGCAGAATCGAAAGAAATTCTACAGTTGAAAGAGACTCATTCTCCCCAACTTACAAAAACAATTCAGGATTTTAAAAACACACAAACCCAGGTGAAAGCGCTTCACGGCAGGGTAGAAGAGGCGATCAATAACTCCAATTACAATGCGGAGAAAACGGATACCAATTATATTTTCCTGTATTTCGTAAAAAATACCTTGCCTGTAGGAATGATCGGTTTACTGTTTGCCGTCATTTTTCTGGCCAGCTGGGGTTCAATTTCCGCAGCGCTGAATTCCCTTGCCGCCTGTTCCTTAAAAGATGTTCACCTGATATTTAAAAAAGAAATTCCTGATGATGCAACCGAGCTGAAGTACAGCCGCCTGCACACTTTAGCCTGGGGTATCTTCTCAATCGGCGTAGCCATGTTTGCCACTCAGATGGGTTCCCTTATTGAAGCGGTTAATGTATTGGGTTCTCTTTTCTACGGTCCAATATTGGGGATTTTCCTTGTCGCCTTTTACTATAAAAAAATCAATGGGTCGAATGTATTCATTTCTGCAATTTTATCAGAAATTACGGTTATTGCCGTTTATCAATTCGATATCGTTTCTTTCCTTTGGCTCAATGTCATTGGGGCAGGAGCAGTCATTATATTTTCTGCAGTCGGGTTACTGTTTTATAAGCCGAAAGCAGTAAATTAGTAAATAAATAACAACAAACAAAAATAGTATGAAAACAATGATTAAATCTGTTACCGTAGTTTTTGCTGCAATGACGCTTTCAGTAAATGCATTTGCACAGGAGGCTAAAAAACCTGCCAGTCCTCCGGCTACTGCTACGGGAAAAATTAAAGATGCAACTATTACCATAGCCTATAACAGTCCTTCGGTTAAGGAACGTACAATCTGGGGAGATTTGGTAGCTTATAATAAAGTTTGGCGTGCGGGTGCCAATGAAGCAACTACTTTCGAAACCGATAAGGACATTACCGTTCAGGGTAAAAAACTGCCTGCAGGTAAATACAGCTTTTTCTTAATCCCTAAAGAATCCGGAACCTGGACTGCGATTTTTAACAAAGAGCCAAAACAATGGGGTGCTTATAAATACGAAGAAGCAAAAGATGCTTTACGTGTTGATGTAAAAACAAAAGCTTTACAGACAAAACAGGAAACTTTGGTGTATAAAGTAAACGGTAATGGATTCACAATGGATTGGGATAAAACCTCAGTTCCTGTAGAGATCAAATAAATGTAAATAGAGAAATTAAAGTCCCGTTAATTCGGGATTTTTTTTGTTTAAAATTTTTGATTGTATCAAAGATTATATTGTATTTTAAAGAGATTTTAGACTGGTAAGGATAGTAGATTGCAAGTCTATTGAGACACTGTCAGGCTGTTGATTTCAACAGATTATGCATTTATGCTTAAAATATCGAAGACTAAATGTCAGATTATAAAATTTTGATAAAGAGATTTTTATGAGCATAAAAGAGAGACAAGACGGGCTTATCTTCGAACCAATTTCCTGTCGATATTTGATGAATTTTAAATGCATTTAATAGATGATTTTGAAGTACAAAATCAACAGTACTTTTATCGATGGACAGAATAAAGTATATTTTTTATACCTAAAAAGCTCACCTTTTTTGTTATTACCTCTCTTTCCTGAAAACAAATGTTGAGCAAACCACCACAACAGGAATACTAATGCCCAATAGCTGGAATTCCTGCCTACAAACGAATATGTGCAAATTTCCCTAAATTTGCACATATTTTATATATGTTAATATTATACAGCAACTTTCAACTGTTCCACAAAATAAGAAGGGGTAAAACCTGTTTGCTGTTTAAAAGCATTGACAAAAACCTTTGGGGTAACATACCCGCACTCCTCTGCCAGATAGGTTATTTTATATTCCCTGTAGATGGGGGTTTCATAAAGCTTCTTAATGATATAATTGATTCGAAGTTCATTAATGTAACTTGTAAAGTTATGGTTCTTATAGGTTTTTATGACTTCTGAAAGATATTTCGGATTGGTAGCAAGGTTATTGGCCATCCAGGTAAGACTCAAATCCTTCCGAAGATATTTCTTTGAAGATTCAAACTTTTCAAGCTTAAGAAGTAATGCCTTTATCGTTTCATCTGTAATTGTGACCGAGGATTTTATTCCATTGCTTTTGCTATTCTTTTCCGAGTTTGGTTCTATTGTATTAGCCTCGTTTTCATGGTGTATTTTAGCAATCAGATCTTCATATTTTTTATGAATGATCTTATGGCTTCTTCTTCGGTAAATCAACATTCCTCCGGTAATAAGGATAAGAATAATAAAAGAAATAACCGCAATTCTCTGTATCTTTTTCTCGCCATTGATTTTAGTTTCTGAAATCATCTTTTTGACGGGAGCTTCCACGGCCTGCTTTTCCATGGAGTTAATACTGTCATTTAATTTTGAAAAAAGATCAAGATATTTTTGAGAGGTTGAATGATCACCAATTCCAAGATAAGATTTTGCCAATACCATATAGCCTACTCTCCGGTTATAAGGCATACTGTTGGACTTCTCCAAAGCCAGCATATTCTCTCCATATTCTATTGCTTTCCTGTAATCTTTCTTCATCTGATACAACTCCTGAAGTGACTGATATAAATCTATTTTTGTATTCGGATCTACTTTTTCTTTAATTAGATCAAGCTGTTTTAAGGCTTCCATAAAATAGAATTCAGATAGCTTGACATTTCTTCCTTTATTTTTGGAATCCCTGAAGTGAATTCCAAGATTCATATTTACTGATACCAACATATCAATCTTTTTATCTAAAGGAATGTCTTTACTATGATCACTTACTTTCAAGACTTCTTCTTTGCTCTTTTCCAGATAATACAAAACCTTTTTATCTGACCGTCCCTGATAATACGGAGCCATATTATAATAAACCAAAGAAGTCTGGTAATACCTCTGATCTGTTCCAGCAATCAGTTTTGCGTATTTCAGAGCTGCTTCATATTCCTTTAGGCTCTCATCATATAGACCCAGGTTTTCATATAATATTGCTCTTTTATTGCATAAAGTAGATAATATTTTATAATCTTTCTGACTAACTGCCAAATCTCTTGCTCTGTTTGATATTTCCAAAGCCTTTTTATAGTCATATGCTTCGGAATAAATCAACATTATATTTTTTGTTGCACTCAATTCTCCTTTTTCACAACCAATAGCTTTGGCGAGATCATTAGCTTTTTGAAACAATCTGAGAGCTTCTTTACTTTTTTTGCTGTTGTTAAGAGAAGTTGCCTGATCTATTAATTGATCTATATTCTTATTTTCAGGACATAAAATTGTTTCCGCATTTGCCATGGAGAAAGAAAGAAAAAGCAACAAAGAGATAAAAGTAGTACACAATCTTTGAGAAAGCAGATTGTTTTCTCCCCAAACAAACAAAGATGATTTTTTAATCATTAGATTATATTTTTAAAATGAGTTAGTATTTTTCATGGTTCTAACCGTCAAAGACATTACAGCATTGCAATAGAATTCCTTCTTCAATCTTTATCTCCAATGCAGTTCTTCATTTAGACAACAGTATCTTCCGGTGTTTTAAATCTATGGATTCTCTTTGATGTATTTTAGTTTCTCAATAATCGTATCTCATGGATTCAGAATCTATCTGTTTACATTTTGTGCAATGCTATGTAAAAAGATAAAAAATAAACAGATTTTCTTCATTAATCCTCATGAGATTAATTATTTTATGCTATTCATGATTATCATAGCATAAATTTAATGAAATATATATCCAAAAGACACAAATACCTATTTGGGAATTTTTTTAAATCCTAAACAAATACCTTAATAAAACTTAACTACATGATTTTCAGTATGTAAAATTTGTAAAATAGATTAAACAGCAGATGAAACTTTCCGAATTATTCCCGTATTAAGTTTGTACAGGCATTCTGGTAGTCATAATATTGCACCAAAATGATAACCGATTCTGAAAATAACATGATGAACAAACTCTTCTCTCTGCATTCTATTGGAGAGGGAAGATTTTTATTGTTGATATTGTTGTTAGCCAACTTTCAGATAATGCAGGCTGTTTGCAGGCATGATGCTCTTTCACCAGATATAGCTACTCCATCAGCTGTCCTGTTCATATCAGAAGGCACCGTGATTTCCGGAGTGGAAAAAATATATGTTACGCCTCCGGCAAAAGAGAAAGTACAGAAGAAGTTCAAAAGAAAAAATTCAGTCATACCCGCCAAAAGAAAACAGAAGACAGAAGAAAACCTTTCTCAACCTGTTAAAAGCAGCCATAAAACCGTATTGATTTTCAGCATAAATAATCAAAATCAATCCGGAAAATCCTTGTTGGCTGTTTCCAACAGTGAAAAGCAAATTGTCATACCTAATCAACATACGATAAAGTTTCTTCTGCTTGAGGGTGGAAAGAAAATACCTATACCAAGCTATCTATTGAATATTTTTCTAAAAAAAGTATATAAAAACCATGAGCTTTCAAGTTTAAGGTTCTTTAAAAACTTTAATCGCCCTCCGCCATCTCTATGTATGGCTATCACTTAATTACAATCATCAGATAGCTTTTATTCAACGAAAATTTCCGCATGATTTATTCTATTTGCCCGGCTCATCCGACGCGAACAGATACGATCATTTCCTGGCTCAAATAAAGGCATCCAATCGTGATGAAGATAACGGAACAATATCCTAATCTAAGTCTCAAACAAAATCCTTGATAAAAACACATCAGCTTTATCCTGTTATACAGCTTAAAACCTCTTTAAAATGGCAAAAAATACAATTTTATTATCAATGTCCCTTATTAGTGTGAATGCTTTTGAGCAGGTTGGTATCAATACAGTCAGCCCGTATACCAGTACTTCTTTGGAACTGGCTTCTGCCAACAAGGCACTCTACCTGAACAGAGTAGCCAGCACGGCAACAATAAACGGTCCACAATTCTGATAAGTCTTGAACAATCCAATGAAAGAAAACATTCCATTTATACAAACCTATTAAAAATTATGAAAAAACAACTTCTGCCCATAGCAATTTTACTTGCTGTAACAGGTACTGTAAAGTCTCAGATTGCCATAGGAAAACCAACAGTAACCAATGCTTCGGTATCCCTGGAATTTGCAGATACAGAAAATAGGGGATTTGTACTTCCCTATGTAGAAACGAAAACAGGCATTACAGACAACGGTACCATCATTTATGATACTACCGACTACAAAGTAAAATACCTGAAGGATTCCGGTACGTGGACTGATTTAAGCGTCGACGACACCGGAACAGCCAACATTTTGATCCAGACTAACAAAATTGAATCCCCCACCGCAAAATCAGTGATCGGATCAGCGGCTGCCACAGACAGCACGCCGGGGATATTAATTTTATCGGATACCGACAAGGCGATGATATTACCCCAAGTGGCCAGTCCGCACCTCAACATCATCGATCCCGCCCCTGGATTGATGGCTTATGACACCGTTAAACGACAACTTGCTGTGTACAATGGCACAGTCTGGACCTTCTGGAAACCTTAAATAAATAAAAATATGAAAAAAATACACTTTTATTAATCCCGGTTTTTATAAACATGGCTGGTTGTAAGCGAGTAATATTAATAGCAAGTCTTCAAAGGCTGTATTGGAAACGGGCAATTCTTATCGGTTTCCTGTAATGCTCCAGTCGCAAAAGCCATAGTCATATTTATAAAATATCACATTATAAAACACACTTGTCGGAAATCCGGCTAAAAACTCTTAAATCATGAAAAAACAAATCGTCTTTTTCTTCATATTCCTCATTATGAGCAATATGATGATTTTGGCACAAAACTGCAATATCAATGCAGGAGCCAACACCGTCATTTGTGGCACATCTGCCAATCTATCGGGAAGTCCCGGGGGAAACACACTTGGAAATCCATTGTGGACCCTTGTATCCAAGCCTGCCGGCGCACCAGACCCAACTATCGTAACCCCTTCAGGTTACAATACCAATGTCACAGGAATGACCTATCCTGGGAATTATGTATTCCAGATTTCACAGAACTGTACTACAGGAACGGCAACCTCACAGGTAACGATTACGGCACCGGGAGCTGTGTCTACCTTCACTGCAGGACCGGATATTACCAATGTAAATGCTACGACAGGTACGGTAACTCTTAATGGCGTTGTTCCTAACGGATATACGGCATCATGGAGTGCTTACAATATCTACAGATGGGAACGTAGCAGTCTAAAAACCAACCAAAACTCACAGTTTAGCTCTACAACATCAGCAACAACAACGTTCAGTCTTATCAATAAGGCAAATCATGATATTGATCCGGCCTATGTAGTAACCTTAAGAATTACTTCTATCAACAATCCGAATTGTTGGTATGAGGATACTGCCATTGTCCGTTTTGTTCCTAATCCACAAATCACTCCTGCGCTATCGACAGCTACTTGCGTTAGCAGTACAGGAAGTCATTCTATTCCTCTTGGCTCTCCGCTTTTCTCCCAGGGATATCTCAGTACTCCGGGAGCATCAGGGAATTTTGGTACAGCGGTTGCTCTTAATGTTGTCAGCCAACCTGCGGGAGGAAATATAGCATATAACAATATTCATGATTCCAGTGTATACTTAACCGGTATAAATGCTACAGGTGTTTATAAATTCACTCTTACCGTTAGCAATAGCTCAGGCAATTACACCACTCCGGAAATAACTTATGCTTTCACAGGCACACAGCCAAATTCTGTAAATTTTCTTGTACCGGCCAGACCTGAGCAAATGATGATTTATGATGGTGGCAGTTCAGGAGGTGAAGTTCATTGCGGTTTGGCAGGACAACTCACTCCTATTACATTTTACTATACGATCAATCCTGCAGATAATCCTGCAACAGTAACAACAAGTGTATCTACATCCGGCACCTTGCCACCTGGAGGAGCTGCTTCCATAATAAACGGAGGTGCAGGAACTGCTACCCGAAGTGCAGCCATAACGCCGCCTTCCGGAGGATGGAGGGTAGGAACATACAAGTTCACCGTAATCAGAAGTAATGGGGGTTGCTCGGCTGCACAGTCTTATTATATCCATATTTCGGATGGCAACCGCCCTAACGTGACAGTGCCAAATACTACCGTATGTTACCCTGGATCAGGTGTCGTTACAGCTACCATTCCGCTTCCTGACGTGTACAAAGGTATTGTGAACAGCAGCTATTTTCAGGATTTTGATGGTCGCTACAGAATAACATTGGTTTCAAGTCCCTCAGGAGCTGCTACTCCTGTATTTG
Source organism: Chryseobacterium sp. NFX27 (assembly GCF_049887855.1). Lineage (NCBI taxonomy): Bacteria > Pseudomonadati > Bacteroidota > Flavobacteriia > Flavobacteriales > Weeksellaceae > Chryseobacterium > Chryseobacterium sp. NFX27. The sequence goes on from NZ_JAGEKK010000019.1 coordinate 67,084, forward strand.
AGCCTTTTAGCAATACATTATTTACCAATGCAACAACAACAATTTCCAACCTTAATACGCAGGGTGAGTATGTATTTAAAATACAAGCAGTTGCCTATAGCACAAGTGTAGGAGCCTTCTTAAACAAAGAATATGCCTGCTCAGGCGCTTCTTTGGAAAGTACATTCTCGGTATTCGTATCCGCACAGGTGGGTGCCAATGCAGGATCTGCTCAGACTTTGATAGGAGCAACGCAAACCTCTTTTAATGCAAATAATCCGGGAGCTGCTGCTACAGGTGTGTGGACGCTGTTAACAAAACCTGTTGGGGCAACTGATCCGGTGATTGTAACACCATCGGCCTACAACACCAATGTTACAGGATTTAATTCTCAGGGTACCTATACTTTCAGGTGGACAGTGACTACGGGTACCTGCACCAGCACGAGCGACTTAACGGTAAATGTTATAAATGCAACTGCCGGAGGAGTTTCCGGAGCGGATTTCTGGGTAAAATCGGATGATGTGGGGACTATTGCCACAGCATGGAAAGACCAGTCTGCGAATGCAGACAATATCCCCAATGTAGGAGGAATAACGCTGTCTCCTGCAGACAGGGCACACAACTTCCATCCTTATACGACGGGCTATTCTGCCTCAAAATTCTTTTATAATACAAATAGTGAACTCAATACGACTAATAATTATTTGGACCCATCCATGAGAAGTTCGGTATCTGTTTTCTCGGCAGTACGACCAACATCTACAAATGGAACAGGCCGTATTACAGGAATTGACGACGATACGAATGGATCTGAACCGGGTATTTCTATTAATTCAGGAATGCCTCATATATACAAATATTTTGGAAATGGAGGAGCGCAGGCAAACAGTAACACGATGAGTGCTGCTAATGCGTTTACGACAAATAAAAGTTCAGTATTTTCTGCAATTCAGGATCAGGCACTGAATTCTGGAAGAGGAGAAAGAAGACTTGGGTTAGACGGAATCTACGAAGCCTTTAATTTGGATAGTACAACAAATACCTTTAATGTTCTTGGAAAGCACTTAAGAATTGGTCATGCCGGCTGGGAGTCTTCAGGTGCTTTTCCTGGTGATATTATGGAAATCTTGTGGTTCAAAAGAGCACTTACAGTTAACGAGCAATCGAGAGTTAATTCCTACCTTGCTGTAAAGAACGGTACGACATTAAATGAAAATTATCTTTCTACAACCAACACTGTAGTTTGGGACAGGACTGATAATACAGGTTATAATAATAATATCTTCGGTATTGCGAGAGATAATATTACAGCGTTGCACCAGAAACAGTCTGGAAGTACAAATATCGGACAGAAGCTTGTAATTTCCACCACAGGATTTGCAGACAGCAACAGTGCAAACACGACAGGTTTAGCCAGCGATTTACAATTCCTGATGACAGGAGATAATGGTTTAGAACAAAGCCTTACAACGCCATTGAGTTATACTGCTGGTTCTAACGGAGCAGCTAACTACCGTTTTGAATCGATCTGGAAAGTACAGAATACAAACACTGTAGGAACTGTAACGGTTGCCTGGCCAAAAGGAGTAAAGAACCTGTATCTGGTACAGTCACCGGATGCTGTTTTTGACGGAACCGATGCCTTTACCCCGATGGCAACAGAAGTGACTGTAAATGGTCTGGTGTACAACATAGCAAATGTATCATTAACAAACGGACAATTCTTCACATTTGCAGGTTTTGCACAGGCTCCGGGAGGAGTTCTGGGTCCTGATTTCTGGGTGAAATCGGATGATGCGGGAACTATTGCCACAGCATGGAAAGACCAGTCTGCCAATGCAGACAATATTCCCAATGTAGGAGGAATAACGCTGTCTCCTGCAGACAGAGCACACAGCTTCCATCCTTATACAACGGGATATTCTGCTTCAAAATTCTTTTATAACACAAATAGTGAACTTAATACGACTAATAATTATTTGGACCCATCCATGAGAAGTTCGGTATCTGTTTTCTCAGCAGTAAGACCAACATCTGCGAATGGAACAGGTCGTATTACAGGAATTGATGATGATACGAACGGATCTGAACCGGGTATTTCTATTAATGCAGGAATGCCTCATATATACAAATATTTTGGAAATGGAGGAGCGCAGGCAAACAGTAACACGATGAGTGCTGCTAATGCGTTTACGACAAATAAAAGTTCAGTATTTTCTGCAATTCAGGATCAGGCACTGAATTCTGGAAGAGGAGAAAGAAGACTTGGGTTAGACGGAATCTACGAAGCCTTTAATTTGGGTAGTACAACAAATACCTTTAATGTTCTTGGAAAACACTTAAGAATTGGTCATGCCGGCTGGGAGTCTTCAGGTGCTTTTCCTGGTGACATTATGGAAATCGTGTGGTACAAAAGAGCACTTACCCCTGACGAGCAATCGAGAGTTAATTCCTACCTTGCTGTAAAGAACGGTACTACATTAAATGAAAATTACCTTTCTACAAACAGCACTGTAGTTTGGGACAGAACCAATAATGCAGGTTATAATAATAATATTTTCGGTATTGCAAAAGACGAGTTTACCGCATTGAACCAAAAGCAGACAGGAAGTGTAAATGATCTGCAAAAGCTTGTGATTTCCACCACAGGATTTGCTGATAGTAATGCAGCCAACAACACAGGCTTAGCTACTGACCTGCAATACCTGATGACAGGAGATAACGGCCTGGAGCAAAAGCTTAAAACACCATTGGTTTACACAGCAGGTTCAAATGGCGAGGTTAATCACCGTTTTGAATCGATCTGGAAAGTACAGAATACAAACACTGTAGGAACTGTAACGGTTGCCTGGCCAAAAGGAATAAAGAACCTGTATCTGGTACAGTCACCGGATGCTGCTTTTGACGGAACCGATACCTTTACGCCAATGGCTACAGAAGTAACTGTAAATGGAATAGTTTATAACACAGCAAATGTTACATTCGGGAACGGACAGTATTTTACCTTCGCAGGATTTTTAGCCAATTATTGCTTTACCGGCGACTGTAACCCAAATACTTTTTTAAACACCTCAGACCCCAACACCATAGAGTATGACAATATGGTAAGCACCTTCCACAGTACCATGATGCGCGACGCATCTACCGGAGCACTGATGGTATGGGGTGAAAGAATGGCAAATAATGGTTCAACTAGCGTATTGACTCCTACTGAGGTCAACAGCACCAATTATCCGGCACTTATCGGAGATATCCTCAAGTTTACCAGCGGAACCAATAGTCAAGCTACAGCTCAAAGTGTCGTTTTAACCACAGACGGTCTGTTCGCTTGGGGGCTAGAAGGAACTTTGATTTCGTCAGGTCTTACAAGCAGTGCCATCTTTCAAAAGATAGGTATAGGAACTTACGGAGTAAATGGCGGTGCACCAAAGGTGGACGGTTTACCTGACGGGGTGGCTCCTGCAGATGTGAAAATGTTATTTGGTACTTACAAAGCATTGGCACTGACCACCTGTTCCGGCGAAGCCTGGGTATTGGCTCAAAGTGCAAATCTATACGCTGATGGTACACCGGGCTCCACTGCAAACCAACAGCTATGGCATCGGGTACATATTGACGCAACGACTACACTCGACAATGTAGTAACTATACGGGGAGCTGGTTCTCAGACGTTAATGGCATTAACTGCCACTGGCGAGGTATATACCTGGGGAAACATCACATGGTTGGGGAATGGCAGTGCACAAGCAGCTAGAACATTCGCAACACCAATGACTTTACCAACGAGCGTAGCCCCAAAAATGATAGGAGCAACCGGTAGCACTAATACTACCTATTATATATTGGGTACCAATGGCAGTGTCTATAGTACCGGTGCAAACAACAGTAGACAACTCGGTAATTTCAGTACGGCCAACAGTAACGTCTGGGTACAGGCACAGCAATCGGCATCGGCCGGAGATTACCTGACCAATGTGGTCTGGATAAGTCCAAATGAGCACGACTATTATGGTTTTGGTTCCATCAATGTACTGACAGCAAACGGCAGACTATGGGCTTGGGGGACCAATGACTCTTCTACGCTTGGAGGAACAGTTAATCCTATGAATCCAACCGAAATGCCGGGCAGTATTCCTGCCACTGATCCATACAACATCGGAAAACTTAACTGGACAGACAAAGTGACTGCTGTAGAAACCGGCGGGCATACCACTATGATCGTTAAGGACAACAGCAATAAATATGGCTATGCCGGGCATAGGATTAACGGAAGTATGGGCGATGGTACAAGCACAAATACTATCGAGAATGAATATAATTTTGCTGACACCCCAGAGATAGACCTTTGTGGAGCACCGGTACTACCGGGATATTGTTACAAACCGGGTATTACAGCGGGAACAGCATTAGATACCAAAGTGGGAATTACTTCTCTTGGAAGAGCAGGAGCTGAAAACACAGATAACTGGCCAATGGTAAGAAAAGGTGGCTGGCTGGCTCTGGAAGCAAAAACAAAAGGTTTTGTTCCGAACAGGGTTAAGTTCAATGCATCCAATCAACCTGTTGCTGCTGATGGGGTAACTCCTGTCATTACAGTTCCGGTAGAAGGTATGATGGTGTACGACATCACAAATAAATGCATGAAAATTTATACTCTTAAGGAAGGTGATACATCCATGGCTTGGCACTGTATCTCTACACAGACTTGCCCTGACTAACAAGAAGTAAGTTTCATAATTGATAGCTCCTTAGCTCCGGGAAGTAGTACGGAACAGAGCTAAGGCTATCAATTTTAAATTCAACTGATTACAAAATGCAATGAGAGAATGATAACACGATAAACAATATTTTAATTGTAAGGCATTTATGAAAGCTGTCATTCCTGCTATTGATTTATAGCATGACAATATCCTTCTCTCTTTTAAAAGAAATACTGCTTATGAATTCAAATTTTAAAAATATTCATATTGGAAAATTCATACACTTACGGGTTAAGGAAAACAACATTGACTTACCTCGGATCTGCAACTTTATGAAATGTACAGAAATTGAAATCAACGAAATGTACATGCAGGAAGATCTATCCACTAATATTTTATTGAGATGGAGCAAACTGCTTGAATATGATTTCTTCAGACTATATTCCCAACATCTGATCCTCTATGCCCCGCCTTCTGCTTCAATACGGGAATCCGATGTTTCAAAACTCCCCCGTTTCAGGAAAAACATCTATACCCGGGAAATGATAGACTTTATTTTGGAAATCCTAGAGAAAGAAGAAAAGACCAAGCGTCAAATTACGGATGAATACGGGATTCCCTATACTACTTTGTGCAAATGGGTAGCAAAACATAATAAATAACAACATCAAAACAGAAATCAGAAATGAAAAAACAGAATCAGCCTAATTATAAACGAATCTATTCAGACATCATTGAACAAAAATTTCCTCATAAGAAGGCAGAATGCGAAAAATTATTAGAAAAAAAAATGCTTTCCGCCTTAGATATCCTGGAACTGAATAAAAGAATATTTGGCACTAAAGACCAGGATCTAAAAAAAATGAATCAAAAACTTCGTTCCTACAATGAATCAGATATTCTGCGTATCCTTGATTACCAAAAAAATAATAGAATAAATAATCTTCAGGTAGCCAAACACTTTGGATTGAGCAGAAATACTATGACCAAATGGCGGAGGATTTATCAATAAACCGCATCATCATTTATCTATTCTAAGGATCCGGGATCAATCTGCTTACATTGCTTTGGCTTTTTCCAGAAGACAAAATTGGAATAAAGGACTGTACCCGCTAAAATGATTAGAGCAGTCACATTGATGGTTTTAGATAGTATATCTGTCTTTGGCCACAAAAAACACAAAACTAGGAGAGTGCTTATATATATATCACCAGCATTGACCCCAAAGTTTTGATACTTTCGGTGCATACCTTTTTTTAGATAAATCATATTCAGCGTTTAATTCTGCTATTCTGTTCTTATCCAATAAAGTAAAGTTAAACCTGCAAATATCATTAAACTTGTAATGATCCAGGTACCTTGAAAATGCAGAGAAATTGTAATTATCCAGATATTAGTTGTAATTGCTAAAAAGAAAAAAGTTCCGATTAAGGCAAAACGCTGTGTATCTCAATTCTATCAATTTGGGTACCTGAAGAAGTATTTTATCTCCGTTGATTTTAGACTAATACTGAAAAAGAAGCTGACGAGGATTTCTCAGGTCAGCTTCTTTTTAACTTGACCTTTGTTAAACATTCACAATTTATCCACTCCAAGTTTCAATGAATAGAATATCTTGGACATGGGCATTATCAGGCTGATTAAATGCAATAAAGAGGAAGAAAAATCCTATTATTTCTTACCTGGGGATACAAGCCTAAGAAACTCCCTTAATTCCTGTTTTTTAGTCTCGTCCAAATGGTGCCACCTGATATTCTGTACAGCACCTTCCAATGCCATCAGTTCATTAATGCAGGCACCGGGATCAATTTCCCGGAGAGCTAAAAATGCATTTTCACTACCAGCTTTTCTTAAATCTGCGGCCGTTTTAATTCCTATTTCAATCAGCCTGTCCTTTAATACTTTTTCAATATTTGGAAGGAGGCTCAAATCGTCGTTATTCATTGTCATAGATTTCCAGAGCTTGTGCTAAACATGTATTTATGCCTTTTAGACCACATACTGTTAAAGTGAGTAATATTGTTTCTTTTATCTCTTCTCTGGAGGCGCCAAGCTTTTTTGCCATCGGGACATGGAACATTATGGCTGTTTGGTCACCTTGAGCAGCCTTCATACCTAGGTAAATTAATTGTTTGGTTTTCGGATCAAGAGCTGTTGTGTGCATCAGCGATTCCACAAGGCCATTGAAGCCGTTAAATACTTCAGGAGATTCTCTTTGAAATATTTCAAAAGGATTTTGTTCTTTCATGATTATAATATGCTTTTAAATGTGACAAAAATGTCAGGGATAATAGGTTTTATATTCGTAATATAGGAATTTTTCATTGGTTTTCATCATTCCAATTATGTCTTGGCTTTGATGTGAAAGTAACAGTAATCCAAATTAAGCAAGAATTGCAAAACTCATTTATATGCGTAATTTGTCACAATAAAATAGGATTGTAATGGCTGTAGAAATTTAAATACATATACAAGAACGTTTTTTTTACTTAAAAAAATGATCCGTAAGAAAGATTTTCTTAAAATCTTAAAATGTTATCAATGAGTGCTTTATGTGGTATTTGCTTGTCTATACGGTAGTTTATTCGGAAATCATCACAACTAATTGTTGTGTAATTACTGCTTTGTTTATAAAATTGCAACGATTGTACAGTTCAACGGCCATTAAGAGATGACATACTCCAAACATTTGATGAAGAGTGCAATAGTAATTTTGAGCACCTGCTGAAATTTCTATTAAGATTGAATTCAATACTTTTTAATAAACCTTACAAGAGTGATGAAGTAGAACCGATCTATTAAAATTCTTATTTTTTGTGCGGGGTCTCTTAACTTAGAATCAAAAATATTAAACTAATTAAAAATACTATGAAAAAAAAACTATTGTGTTTATCACTAAGCATCTTGCCGTTTTCACTTCAGTATGCTCAAGACTCTCTAAAGGTTCAGACAGTTTCACCAGCTTTTGAACAACAAAATTCGCAAACGGATAAACCTTTTTTCCAAAGAGAATGGGTTAAAATGTCTACTGCACCAGCATTATTTTTCACGGCTTCAGCGGCAACTTGGGGAGAGAGAAAAAATATACGTGAGATCAGGAACAGATACATTCCCTCGTTTAAGGTAGGATATGACAATTATCTCCAGTACGCTCCGGCCGCAACGGTTTACGGACTTAAGTTAGCTGGAGTAAAAGGACGAAATAATATTGGAAGAGCTACCTTATCCTATGCCGCAAGTATCGGGATCATGGCTGTTATTGTTAATTCTTTAAAATATACTGCAAAAGTAGAGCGTCCGGACGGTTCGAGTAAAAACTCTTTTCCTTCCGGACATACTTCAATGGCATTTACCAATGCCAGTTTTCTGCACAAAGAATATGGAGTTGTTAATCCTGGGTATAGCATTGGGGGATATGGGGCAGCTGCCATCACCGGTTTAGGGCGCAATCTGAACAACAGACACTGGATCTCTGATGTATTGGCAGGGGCTGGAATAGGGATACTCTCAACAGAGCTAGGATACTTTTTTATTGATAAGATTTATAAAAATAAAGGGGATAACTTAGGAATGTTAGCGGATATTGAAGGAAATGAAAATCCATCCTTTGTTTCTCTGAAAGTAGGGTCAGCTCTGTCTACAACAAACTTTTTAAAAGAATCTGAACTTACTGACAGGAAGGAAGTCGGTTTTGAAGCGGGTATTGAAGGAGCGTATTTTTTTTCTAAGAAATGGGGAGTTGGAGGAGATTTCAGTTTCAGTAGTTTCCCGGTTAATCCTACAAAATTTCCATTAGATGATGACATTGGAAGCTTTGACATCACCACACAGTCTCTTGGGTTCCTGAACTTTGGCGTAGGTCCTTATTTTTCCCATGAAATTTCTGACAATCTTAATCTAGTACTAAAAGTTACAGCTGGCTATTCTTCAGGAGCAAGCGGAAAGATTTTTGTGAAAAGTGAAATCTTTGATCTGCCAACCGATGAATTTCAGGTCGCAGAATATAAGCCTTCTAGTAATTTTAAATGGAATACTGGTGCAGCACTAACTTATAAGTTTAATCCAGAATTGGGTGTGACCTTATATGGAGACTATAGCCAGTCCCAGTCCCGTATCAGCTACTCTTTTAATGACATTATCCAAAACGACCAGGATATGGAAGATAATTTAAATAATGACTCTAGTCATGAGAAAATAAAATACATCAGTGTAGGTCTTAAACTAACCGCTTATTTTTAAAAACATCTTGCAATGCTTTGCATTAAGCATATTTGATTTTTAATGTCTTACCAACCCCAATAATTCTGGTATATTCAAGTATGTTATTTTCCTTAAAAAAGCAATGGAATTCGGAATTTCTAACAACATCCGAAAAGTTCACCCTGTATATATGATTTTCATTGTTGATTTTTGTATGAAACTATTTAAATAAATTATGTCAACAGATGATATTGCAATAAAAACTTAGGTGGATTACCAAGCAAAGACTTTACAGCAAAAGGAGCAAAATTAGCAATACATTATAACAGCGAAAGTTCCAAAGCTGAAAGTGAAAATTTTGCTAACGGTTATACAACCAGCTAATCAATTGATGGCCAGCCGTCATTTATCTAACAGCTAATTTTAAATTTTTAATATATAATCTTCTTACAATGAACGAACAAAATAATGTAATCCGAAAACAACCGAAACATACCTTTCCCAAGAAAAAAGTATTATGTTTGGTTTCCAATGCGGCACAGCTTCACGGAATGGAAGTTGGATTTTTTGCCGAGGAAATGACAAGACCATTCTTTGATTTCATCAATGCAGGGTATGATGTAGATGTTGCGTCTCCGAGAGGGGGAAAAGTAGTTTTTGATGGACATAGCAACCCGGAAAACCCCAAAGGAGCTTACCCGAACGATTTGATAAGTATAGGTTTTGTGCATCACGCAACATTTGGAAAATGGATGGAAAACACGCTGCCTATTTCCAATATCAACGTTGCCGGTTATGATGCAGTTTGTGTATCTGGTGGCGGCGCTCCATTAATTAATTTTAAAGATGATTTAGAACTGCATAAACTGATCGCAGATTTCTATGAAGCAGGGAAAATCACTTGCTTAATCTGCCATGGAACATCGTTGTTATTATGGACGAAATTAAGCGACGGGGCTCTTTTAGCAGATGGGAAAACCTGGACCGGATTTGCTGACAGCGAGGAAAATATGATTAATGAAATGTTTGGAATGACGGTGAACGATTACACCATCGAAACAGAAGCCCGCAAAAATCCAAACACCAACTTTGAAGTAGCTGGTCCGCTGGAACCCTTCGCCATCAGAGATGGAAGATTGATTACCGCACAACAACAGCACAGTAGCTTTTTGGCCTCTCAATTAGTTATTGAAGCTTTATCAGAGTAAATCTTTTTATTAAGAGAAACGAAAAGTGGAACATCCTGTTTTTCGTTTTCTTTTCGTTCTGTTTTTATTTGAAAAATACAAATGAAAATTTACATGCAACCGCGTTATGTTGTGCGACGATATAAAACTCCTTAAATGACTTATTCCACAAGTGATGTTGATGCATCAAAGAGATAAAGCAGCGGGAGACAAAGTTTTAGGCTGGCTGGTTTTTACGTTTCCCTTTGGAAATTTCGAGGTTTAAAAAATCAAGTTCAATAATTTAATATCCAGATAAAAAACAAAAACATAAATTATGAATAAATACCAATCACTTTTCGACACACAAAAAGAGTTTTTCTATACTGATGTTTCCAAAACTTATGAGTGGAGGATAGACCAGCTCAACCGACTGGAAAAAATGCTTACTGAAAATCAAGAAACATTCTGCCAGGCTCTGAAAACCGATTTTAATAAACCACCTTTTGAGCAATTGTTCGAAATTACAGTTCCCTTAGGAAATATAAGATATTATAAAGAAAATCTGAAACAATTAATGACTCCGGAAACAGTTGCCATACCAAAAGGCTTGGAGGAAACCGGTAACAAAGGTATTGTTTATAAAGAACCCTTCGGTGTAACTTTGGTCATCGGGCCGTTTAATGCACCGATTCTATTATTGCTAGACCCTGCCATTGCAGCTTTGGCAGCAGGAAATCCCGTTATTCTGAAACCAGCCAATACAACGCCAACAGTTGCCGCACTTTTTCAGAAGCTTATTCCAAAATATTTCGAACCCGAAGCTGTAAGTATTGTTACAGGAGGAAGAGAGGAAATTACTGCGCTGTTGGAGCTGCCCTTCGATTTTATTTTCTTTACAGGAAGTTCTGCCGTAGGTAAAGTGGTCATGCGCGCCGCAGCTGAAAATCTTACACCCATCGTATTGGAATTGGGTGGCCAAAACCCAACGGTGGTTGATGAAACTGCCAATCTCGACATTGCTGTTGACCGTATTGTTTGGGGACATATGGCAATTTCCGGTCAATGGTGCATTGCTCCGGGTTACGTGTATGTACACGAAAGTATTGCAGATGAGTTTATAGATAAATTGAAAGCATCTGTGGTAAAAATGTATGGCGAGGACCCAAGTCAAAGCCCTGATTTCGCAAGGATGATCAGCGAACATGATACCGAAAGGGTAGCTTCTTATATTATCCCCGAAAAAGTAATTTTAGGAGGCAGGTATGACGTAAAAGCCAGATATGTTGAGCCAACCATTTTATATCCCAGCACCTGGGAAGATCCTGCTATGCAACAGGAAATTTTCGGACCTGTTTTCCCGATTTTGGTATATAAGGATTTAAAAGAAATTGTAGAAATTATTAAACGTAAGCCGAAGTCTTTGGCCGCGTATTTCTTTAGTAAAAATCAGCAGAATATAGATTATTTCTTAAATTCAGTTTCTTTTGGTGGTGGCTGCGTCAACCAGACCAATCTGCATTGCTGGATAGACAGTTTACCTTTTGGAGGTGTTGGTTATGCCGGAATGGGCAAGTATTATGGCAAAGCAGGCTTTGATGCATTGAGCAATACAAAAGCGATGCTGATAGGAAATCCTGATTTGGAGCTGGATGTTTTTCCGCCGTATGAAGGAAAAGACATTGCGAAAAATTTAAGTGTTTTTGGATAAATATGAAGCAACAAGAAGCTGTTAATTTAATTGAAAAAGCAATCCAATATTCTGATAAGCCTCAAATTTGGGCGGATTTAGGTTGTGGTGATGGCACTTTTACCCATGCATTGGCTCATTTATTACCAAACGGAAGTCATATTTATGCAATAGATGCTCAAGCGCAAAATTTCCCAAAAGTAATAGGGGACCACGTTTCCATTGATTTTATAAAAGCTGATTTTGAGATATTTGATTTTGATTTCTCAAACCTTGATGGAATTCTTATGACCAATTCATTACATTATGCAAAAGATAAACGGTTATTAATTAACAGGTTAAATGAATATTTATCTGAAAATAAAAAATTTGTAATAGTAGAGTATGATACGACGGCTTCCAACCAATGGGTTCCTTATCTGGTTAATTTTTTAAAGCTTAAGGAATTATTTATTGAGCTGGGTTATTCAAAAATAATTAAATTAGATGAACGGCACTCGATATTTGGACAAGGCAATTTGTATTCTGCAGCCATCAGTTTGAACGACTAAAAAAAACAATATGATACTAAAAATTATTAACTCCGCATTAATCCTTGTGGCTGTTTTTATGGGCTTAAAACAAGGGTATGTAATGTTTTCAGGAAAACCCGAAATGTTGGAAATGTTTGGTAAATGGAACATTAATAAAACAGGATTAATGGCCATCGGAGCGGTAACAATGTTAAGTGCATTGTTAATTCTTTTTCCAAAAACCTTTGTTTGGGGCAATTTTTTGATGGCAGCCGGCATTTTATTGATTATCTGTTTTCATTTGCATGACAGAGATTTGAAAGGCGTAGTGATAGAATTGCCATTTCTTTTGCTGAACCTGATCATCATTTACTTACAGCATCCACTTAAAAACGGCTCATTATGAACAGTAAATTTCCAATGATGAAAGTACTTCCGATGATTACTGTTCTTGCTGTCAGTCTTTCATTTAAGGCCTGTGGACAATCAAAAACTCCAAAATCAGAAACAGCAACAACAATTAAAGAAACACAAAAAATGGATACAGATAAACTTACAAACGCAACTGTAAAAGCCGCGTTCGATGCCTGGCAAAACGGCGATAGCAAAACTTTTCTATCATACTTTGCTGCAGATGCAAAGCTTTATGATGATGGCAATCTCCGAAACTTCCAGAGCTTTGTGAAAGAAGCCTGCGGGCACGAAAGATTCACCAGCATAGAAAAGGTGGAAAATGAGGGCAAAGATATTACCGGAAATTTCCACACAGAAAGCTGGGGCGATTTCAAGACTTATTTTAAGTTTAGCATTAATGCGGAAGGTAAATTTAACAGATTAGATATTGGGCAGGCTAAATAATTGAATTTCTAAAATCTATTTCTGCTTCAATGAATAAAACAATAGCTTTTCTTCAAAGTAAAAAATATGAATTACTGCTGTTCGCATTGCTTCAGCATTTGTTCATAGGTGTTTTTCTTACTGACCTCGAGTTTTATACAAGGGTTGTTTGGCCGGCCAATATGTTGATATTGGGACTGGGAAGCATTTTTATATTTACTGGCAAACACAGTTGGAGGCATTGGTTTAGGAACCTTCACTTTATTGTCGTACTGCTTTTGCCCATCGGTATTCCGGCTTTTAAAGATGTACCTTGGTATTTTACTTTTCTTAATATTAATTATGTTATTTTTTTTGTATTTCTGTTTTTAGAGTTGCTTCGGTTTTTATTGAAGCCCGGGTATATTAATAGTGATATTATTTCCGCATCGGCATGTGGTTATTTTTTATTAATAGAAATTTCGGTTTTCTTACTACAAACATTCGAATATCATAATCCTTTGTCTTTTAAAGGTATAGATACATCATCACCTGCAAGTATATTTACAGACCTGGTTTATTTTTGCTCTATAACTTTTACGAGTATCGGCTTTGGAGATATTACACCCAATCATCACATTACCAAGCTTGTCACAGCGTTTATTGGCGTTGCAGGGCAGTTTTATACAGTGGTTTTGGTGGGTATTTTAATCAGTAAATTTTCTTCAAAAAGTTAACTTAGTTTAAACGGCCTGCTTTTAACAGAGGATAAGAATTAAAAGTTATTTCCAAGCTCTTCCTTTTGGTATTAGACCTGCAAAGGAGGAACATCTTTATGTCTGAAAACAGAATGTTATTGGAGTTTAACATCATGAATATTTTAGCCTTTCTTTTAAAGAACTTTGAAAAGGAACAGACCTATTACAGATTTTGACAAGCATATTTTTTTTAGTTTTATATTTTGAAAAGATGGTAATTACCCTTCCTTGGATTACTTTTGTAGCTGTACTAATAACACAATGGATATCGACTAAATCAAAATAATTTGTAAATGGTTTCAATTAAAGAGTTAAATAAAGACAAACTTGACGATTTTATTCAATACTTGACAATTCATCTTTCTGAAAATGGACATAAGGGAATTACACTTTTTCAGCCACTTTCTAAACAGCAATCTATACTTTCCAACGAATGGAAAGCAAAGTTTGAAGACGGAATGAATAAAAAAAATGAGGAAATGGGATGGAGAAAAATTTGGGTTGCCATAAATGAAGAAAACAAAATTGTTGGGCACATTGATATTCGTTCTTTAAATCAATTAAATACAGAACATAGAGTTTTACTTGGTATGGGGGTTGATCGTAATTTTCGAAATTTGAAAATTGGTCAAAAATTGTTAGAATTTATAATTGATTATTGTAGAAATAATCAAAAAATTAGCTGGATTGACTTGCAGGTTTTGACAGATAATATTCCGGCAATCAGGCTTTACAAAAAAATGAAATTTGAACAATTGAGTACAATAAAGGATATGTTTAGGATTGATAATATATCTTATGACTATACTTCTATGACGTTAAATGTTAAAAATTAAATTAAAGACGATGCCAATGCACAGCTGGGGCTTGGCTGCATCACGGCTTTATATTAAATTTGGTGATAAACTCAAACTGTCTTTAGTTTAGGATGGAAATTTTACGAAATATTTGTAAAAGAATTAGAAAGAATTCCTCCAACTAAAAACAGATTATTTGTCTTGAATTTAACAGCATCCGAAACTAAACTCTTATTGCAACTGATTTAATGTAAGAATTCGGTCTTACTAAATCGCTGTGTCCAAAGCTTACCAGTATATTGTTTTAAAATCTTAACAAATCACCCTACAACAAACAAGTGTAGGGTGATTATATTTTGATAAATAATTATTATTAGAATATAGTAATGATTTGTTGGGCAGGTGAAAGCAAAGTATTAGTAGCAGCAGTTCTACCTGACGGAGTAGGGCCCGAATTGAAGGTAGGAGTACCCGGTTGTGTGCAGCCTCTTCCCAAATCAATTGATTCACCATTGATATTTCTGTCACAATAATAATTTAATAAGGGATATTACCTTTCCTTAATCTCAAAACAACATTTTGAATTTGAGGTAAGACTAGTAAAATAACAATTACGAAGATCACACCTGTTAACAGCAAATCATAATAATCTCTGGTAGCACGAGCCAATACTTGATGACTAAGCATTTGATCAAAATATCCTGTGGATACCGTTTTTGATGTATACATATCGCTCCCTGCATTCATGTATTGGTTTTGGATATCCAGTACAGTAACAGGCAATTGGGGGTTGGTTTCAGTGAGTGCTTCCCGAACCTTTTCCCGAACTCCTGATTTTGTAAATAACTGAAGTTCGTTATTTAGTGCCAGACTTGCTGTAAACCCTGTAAACCTTGAAAATATGCCAACAAGCGAGGCATTGATCGCAATTTTGGGAGGTGCTGATGAAGCGGTAAATGAAACAATCGGAACAAATAATACACCCGTTGCCACACCATAAATAAACATAGGTAGAATAAAGTCGATCGTCTCTCCTTGTATGGAAACCAATTGGATCATGTAGGCATAGTACATGGCCATAATCAAAAAACCAGTAATAATCATTCTTATCAGGTTATATCCCATCAAGACAAATCGGGAAGTAACAAACATACTCATTGTAGTTCCTAAAATTACAGCAGTCCATATCGGAATGGTACTCAGTGGATCATTTCCTAAAATCACTTCAAGATAGCCGTAGGCAAGTCCGGTACTTCCTTTGAAAATATAAAAGGTAAAAAGAAGCAAAAGCCCAATAACAAAATTCTTTGCCTTAAAGATCTGTAAGTTGATTAATGGTCGTTTAAGTTTTAATTCTCTCATGATAAAAAGAGAAAGAATGACTAGATTACCTAAACTAAGTATACAAATTAATGAACTGTCCAACCATCCTAATTGCCTTCCATATACAAGGATGTATCCTAATATCAGGATAAATGATATATAAAATAAATAGCCTGTCCAATCTACCTGATAGAGGGGTATCTTTTTGGTAAATCTGGCTTTACCGTTCATCGTCAACAACACAACCAATGTCAGAATGATGAGTATGATATTGAACCCGTAGAATAGCCAGTTAAAATCAAAAAAATGAATCACTACACTCGTACAGATGGAGTAAAAGGGCACGGCGATCTGTATACAACCATAAAGAATGCTATAAGCAATCACACGGGCACGTACAGATTGTAATCGTGGAAAAATAAGCTGTAACACAATTCCTGACATCAATGCACAGGTAATACCTTGCAAAAACTGGCCAATAACAAACAATGTCCAATCTTTGAAATGAAAACAGATAACAGAGCAGATAGCATTGATGGCGAGGGCAATCAGTAAATATTTTCTTGGTGCAAAATATTTTACTATACGGAAATCCAGTGCTAAGAAAGCTACAGTTGAGCCATAGATAACGACCATACCATATTGCACATCGGTAGGTTGTATGCCGTAAAAGCCCATTGCTGCAACCGGACTACTGTAAAAGGCAAAACTAAATAGACAGGTCATCAGAATGGCAAATATGACGGATCTTGCCGCCCATTCAGATACCCAGGATTTGAAAACTGGTATTTTATGTGCTTCCATCATTAATCTTTTAGAACATAAACATTTGCATTCATTCCGGCAGAGAGCTTTGCCAATTTTTCAGCTGTGTCGATAAGCTTAATCCGAACAGGAATACGCTGGGTAATTTTGACAAAATTACCTGTAGCATTATCTGGTGGAAGCAATGAATATCGCGAACCTGTAGTTGGTGAAAGTGATTCGATTGTGCCATTGAATTTTTCATCCGGGAAAGCATCGACCTCAATAGATACCATTTGTCCGATCTTGAAATTACCAATCTGTGTCTCCTTAAAATTTGCCATCACCCATTTTTCCTCAGCTTTATTCACTAAAAAAGCCAATGTTTGTCCTGGTTGTATCAGTTGACCTTCCTGAATGTTTTTTTTACCAATTTGTCCATCAAACGGTGCAGTAATAACGGTATATCGAATGTCTAGTTCCTGTCTTTTAAGCAGTGTTTCTTTAATCTTTATTTCTGCCTGTATAGCATTACGCTGTGCCCTAAAATCATTTAGTTTGGATTCGGCTACCTGTAAAGAAGCTTTTGCCTGGTCATAATCTGATTGTGCAATTGATAAAGAAGCACTGACATTGTCGAACTTTTGTTGTGTAGTAGATTCGTCAGCCAATAGATTTTTATAACGCTCAAATTCTTTTTGCTGTTGATTCAATCTCGCTTTAGTACCTGCCCATTGTGCCTTTATTACTTGAATACTTTTGATTTGGGTTTCTTCATTCGCCGCCAGGATCGGTAATTTGGCGTGTGAGCTCATGAGTTCTGCTGACGCAGCGTCTTTTTTTAACCCGTATTCGTCCAATTCAATGACTACAAGTGTGTCTCCTTTTTTAACCTGCTGATTGTCCCTGTAATATA
Organism: Chryseobacterium sp. NFX27; assembly: GCF_049887855.1. Classification (NCBI taxonomy): domain Bacteria; kingdom Pseudomonadati; phylum Bacteroidota; class Flavobacteriia; order Flavobacteriales; family Weeksellaceae; genus Chryseobacterium; species Chryseobacterium sp. NFX27. The sequence continues at coordinate 84,688 of NZ_JAGEKK010000019.1, forward strand.
TTTTATTGATATATCCTCCTACTTTTGCGTTTATCGGTGACAGGTAAGCATCTACCTGAGCGTCGTTGGTCTGTTCGTAACGATATCCTTTTAAGAAATAGGTAGCTCCCCACATAATGATTCCTACGAATAATGCAATCCCTAACCATTTAGTTAAGCTTATAACAATTTTATCTGTTTTATTTTTGTTCATAATATTTGTATTAAAGAATTCCTATAATTGCCAATAATCTGATGTGGGTTACTTTTACGTTTGTTTGTGCTGTTGTCAGATTAAATTTAGCTTCCAATAAAGCATTTTCAGCTTCTAGGAGATCGGTCAAAAGAGATTCCTGATTTAAGTAGCTGCTTCTGATAACGCGGACGGTTTCGGTCGTTTTAATAATATTTTGCTCTGCCGTTTTCATGCTTTCCAAAGCCTGTTGCTGCTGTAAGTAAGCTTCCTTGACCTGAATTAAAATTTCATCCTTTTTAATGTTGGCTTTTTCTTTTGCCTGATTGGTTGCGACCTGTGCACGAGCAATGGCATGTTTGCTTTTGTATAGATTATCAATGGAAAACTGCACCTTAATCCCAGTCTGACCAAATCCCCAAAGATTATTCGAATAGGGATAAAATGAAATCTGCGGATAGGTATAATTATAATTTGAATACAGGGAAACTTTAGGCAATAATGCAGCTTTCATCTGTTTGACGTTCAATTCGCTCCATTTGATGTCGCTATTGACCATTTTGTACTCCGGCGATTTGTTAAAGGCTATGTCTAAATAATCGTTGTAATCACCATCTGTAATGGAGTTCAATTCAATTGTCTCGTCGTATTTTATTTCTATTTCAGTATCATTTTCACGTCCCATCAGGATATTGAGACGTTGTTTAGCGATTTCAATCTTTTTTTTAACATCGGAAAGGTTAAGTTCCAGTTGAGATAATTTTACGGAGGTTCTCAGTACATCACTTTTTAGTACTGTACCGTTTCTGTACAGGCTTTCTATAAGTGCCAGCTGTTTCTTTTCTGCTTCAATTTCTGCATGAAGAAAATCATAGAAGTGCAGAAGCTTATACAAATCAAAAAAGGCAACAGCTGCATTGTATTTTACACTGTGCTTTTGGAGATCAATTTCATATTGTTTTCGTATCTCTTCTTCCTTTTTCATGACGATGTTCCTTTTGTCTTTACCACCATTGAAAAGGTTAAAGTTTAAGTTGTAGCCTACTTCGTACCCATAACCTTTTATGGGAACATCCTGTGGAGATGAGAATAATCCATTGTCATAAATCAGAAATTTCGAATTGAGTTTTACATCTCCGCCTACAGAAAGTTCCGGCAACAAAAGATCTTTGGCTTCCAATATTTCTATTTTACTTTGCTGAAGATTTAGATCAGATAATTTCAGTTGTCGATTATTCATTTCGGCAGCTTTCCATATTTCTTCCAAACTTAACGATTGGGCTTTTTCCGAATGCTGAGCGTAAATACACGGTGTAAATAACAGCAACAGTATGCCTATAACTTGGGCTGTTTTAGTTCTGTTCATCGGTTTTCTTTTTAATAAATGATTGTATCTTTCTTTGCTAACCATTTCTTAACCATCTTTTTCAACTCATCGAAAGCAAAGGTTAAATCGATCATCGGCATAAAAGGATACTGATAAGCGTAGTCCAGGCAGTAGATGTTAGCTTTATCAATTTCTTCAGCTGGCTGGAGTATTTTATTATCAGATTTTTTGGCTTGTATTTCAAGTACAAAATCCTTGTCAAGGTTTACGGCTTTATCTTTCATAATGATTCTATATTATTTACACAGCAAAATTATCCAACATGCCAAGCCTTCTTTTTATATAATTAGCCTAATGTTTGTTATATTTGGCCATATGGAAATTCTTAACCAGTTAATAAATATTGTTGATCAAAATCCTGATTCAATCCTGGTCATGCGACAGCAGACCGAACAGCGTTTGCCAGCTCATCAGCATAATAAGGCTCAGTTGTTATTGGTTTATGGCGGGATTGCTTACTTGCAGACAGATGAAAAGGATTTCTATATCCCATCTAATCATTATATCTGGATACCCAAAAAATTTCCTCACAACCTCATGTTTAACACGAAGGATTTATATATTATCAACATCTATTTTCCGGACGAAAGAACTAGTGGTTTTTATGATGAACTCGGTATTTACCCGGTGAGTAAGCTGCTGGCAGAAATGCTATCATTTAGTGAAAAATGGCAAGGAGATTATTACAGGGGTTCATGGGAATTTGAATTTTTATCAACGCTCAAGAATGTACTGTCTAAAGAAAATCTTAAAAAATTTTCCATTCAACTTCCTACAACAGACGACCAACGACTCAATGTTATAATTGACAGTTTTAAAAACCGGTTAAATGAAAACCTCACCTTAGAAAGTACGGCAAAGCAATCAGGAATGAGTGTGAGAAGTTTAACAAGATTATTTCAAACAAAACTACACATTACCTTTATCCAGTATATAAAAATGCTGCGGATTATTCGTGCGATGGAATTAATTAAAGATACAGATTTGAATATAACCGAAATAGCTTATGAAATTGGGTATTCTAATATATCTGCGTTTAGTAATAATTTTCATCAATTGACTAATATGAGACCTTCAGAATTTAAAATGAAATAGAACTGCTGCTTCATAATTGACATTTATAGCAATAAGTGGAATTTTAAATATTAAATTTCACCTAAAATAGCTTTATAATCCAGTATATTTTTGTTACGAAACACCGGGAAATAACTTCCTATTAGAAAAATTCAATAAAGAATTTTGCATGGATAAGATAAAGCTGTACATTTGCGTAACTGATTACGTAATTAATATAATATGGAATTTTATAAAGCAGCTGGGATAAAATCAATTGGTAGCAGGCTAAGAATGCTGACCAATAAGATTACTGATGACGCGGCACAGATCTACAAGTTATACAATCTTGAAATGCAGCCTAAATGGTTTCCGGTGTTCTATGCCCTGTCAGAAGGCGTTGAGAAGACGGTAACAGGAATTGCGCAGGAAATCGGTCATTCCCATCCTTCAGTAAGTAAGATTATTAGCGAAATGACTAAAGAAGGATTGATTGAAAAGAAAGGTAATAGTGATGGAAGACGGAGTATGGTTGTTCTTTCAGAAAAAGGCATGAGTTATAAAGAAAAGATCCAGGATCAGTATGTGGATGTGGAAGAGGCAATTAATACCATTAACATGCATGCGGCAAACGATCTTTGGAAAGCCATTGAAGAATGGGAATTTTTGCTTGAGCAGAAAACGTTGCTGCGCAGGGTTCTGGAACAGAAAAAAAAACGGGAGAGTAGTGCTGTTCAGATCATTGACTATCTGCCGGAGCATGCTTCTTCTTTCAGACAGTTGAATGAACAGTGGATATCATCTTACTTTAAGATGGAAGAAGCCGACCGTCTTTCACTGGATAACCCGCAGGAGTATATATTAGATCGAGGAGGTCACATTTTTGTTGCTCTTTTAAATGATGAAGTTGTCGGAGTATGTGCTTTGATGACAATGCACGATGGCGAACATGATTTTGAATTGGCTAAGATGGCTGTTTCCCCATCTGCACAAGGAAAGAGTATTGGATGGCTACTAGGGCAAGCTGCGCTGGAAAAGGCGGCTTCGCTTGGTGCAAAAAAAATTTATTTAGAGAGCAATACAATATTGAAGCCTGCAATCACCCTGTACCATAAGCTAGGTTTCCAGAAAATAGCTGGACATCCAACACCTTATGAGCGATGTAACATTCAAATGGCTGTTGATATCAGTTCACTTGCTATAAACCAGAAGTAAAGACTAGACATGTACGATAAAAAGATCGCAGTAGTTATTCTAAACAGCTTAGAAGACTGGCAAAAATTAAATGTAACCTCTTTCCTGGCAAGTTCAGTTGCAATAGCTTTTCCTGAGACTCATGGTGCACCGTTGGTGAGCGCCTCGGGCACTTCTTACCTGCCTTTTATTAAACACCCAGTTCTTGTTTATGCTGCTGACTCTGATGAACAATTGAAACGTGCTTTTAGCCGTGCATCAGAAAGAGAACTAAATATTGGTATATATACCAGAGAACTGTTTGCTACTAAAAATGAAGATGACAATATAAGTGAAATCGCAAAACATACGGATAAAGAGTTAAGCCTTGCTGGAATTATTATATACGGAGATAATAAAAAAGTTGATAAAGCTCTCGACAAACTGAAATTCCACCCGTAACCATTAGCACAAGCGGTGAAGAACCTCACTGCAAATGGGGGCAAAGGATAAGTTTAAAACCTATTACTATTATCATTATAAATGCGGATTCAGATTTGCCCTCTGATAAATTAATGCCCTCTTTGAGCTTGAAATTTCAAAACTGGATATAATCCAAAAGAAAGTCAATTTCAAAAGAGATTTATCTGCTCAACGAAAAAGTTGCTAATGCACGAGATAAATATCTTGCCGATAAACTGGATGAAGAAGATTATAAAGAGATCAAAAAATTTCGGTCTTGTTCAATATTTTTTCCAGTATGCTTTCTTGTCTTTGGATATGATGATAAATGTTTATTACTTTATCAGTGATTCTGTTCATTGATGGTGTTTTTAAATTACATGAATTCTTTGTAGATCATTTCAAAATCACTTTTTGATTCTGAAGTAATGATATGTCCGGAATAATTTTCATCAAATAATAATTCTTTCGAAAACCAGATATTCTTTCCAATGTGCACGGTGTTTTTTTTTGCTTCAATTGTATTTAAATCAATGAAAAATCCTGTTCCTTCAGCTTTTATGGCTGCTTCTTTGAGCGTCCAGAGTTTATAGAATTGATTTAAGGGATTGGGAGCTTTGTTTATCCGTTTCCATTCAAAATTGCTCATTATGTTTGTCATCTCACAAAAATTGATTGGCTTTATTTCTTCAATATCAAGTCCAAGTTTTAAGTTTCGTCCAATTGTACAAAAAACATATATACCAGAATGGCTGATGCTAAAATCAAATTCTTCTGATAAATAGGGCTTTTTTGATTGATTATATTGAATGGTATCAAGCGAAATTGATTCATAGCCAATTTTTTTTAAAGCCTCACCCAATAGCAATTTACCTAATAGATTTCTCACCCGATCTTCCTCGTTTCTATAGCTTTGATTAATTTTTTGAAGCTGAAAAGGAAGAAAAGACAGCCATTTATCTAAAATGACTGTCATGTTATCAGAGTTAAACTTTGTATAAAATATTTTTACCATTAAAGAACACCTAAATATTTACAAAATGCTTCTACGTTATCGCGCTTTACGGTTTTGTTTTCAATAGTACTTCCTTTCAGGAATTTTTTTGTGTTGGTGATATCGAAATCAGGAGTATTTTGGTGAATCTCAATAATGGATTTATTGTCATAAGCAACAAATTTGAAAAGATTCAAAAGAGGGTAGAGCGGACTGTTTTCATCGTTTTCCCAAAGGGCACGCCATTCCGGATAAAGAATTGGTTGCAGATCAAAATTAAATTCTTCGCGAAGCAGTTCGAAGAACTCCATTACGGTTATGTTGTCCTCCGGTTCCGGACTTAAATGGAAAATTTGTCCTATAGAATCAGGGTTTTTAGCAATATGTGTAATAGCTTTACTCACGAAATCTACCATTATTAATTCTTCTTTTTGATCAATCAAAATTGGATATACCTTTAATTGAATACATGTTTTGATCAATAATCCCCACCATTGATATTTTGCTGTTGCTCCGGTAATACTATGGCAAAAAACATAACCCAATCTGAAAATTATAATGGGAACACCTTGTTTTATAGCTTCCAAAGCGATTTGTTCCATTACCCATTTGCTTTGAATATAACCCATATCACGACTTAAATATTTAAATGCAGATCGGGTATCTGTATCTTCCATAAGCAATGTAGGTTTGGTGAAGTAATGTTCCCAGCTGAATGCTCCAACTGTTGATAACAATGATAATTGTTTCAGCTGATGGGTAGTTACAAATTTAATCAGAGTATGAAGAGCATCCACATTAGCCGCTTTCATATAAGAATATGGCTGAATAAAGTTAACAGCACTTCCAGCGTGATGTACAACATCTATAAGTTCTGTAAGTTCTTCATACTTTTCCGTCGGCAGTCCTAAAAATGGTTTTGCAAGATCACCGGCTAATATTTTGATTCTTTTTTTATCGAAAATATCCGCTGAAATTAATTGATTTTCCAGCGCTTCAAATAATCTTTCTTTAGCTTGAGTTTCGTTATTGGCTCTTATCAGTAAATAAATATCTGCAGAAGTGGCTTCTAATAATTCTACTAATATATTTAATCCAACAAACCCTGTCACTCCTGTAAGTAAAATGGCTTTTGGGTCTGTGAAATTTCCCTTTTTTGAAACATTAAATTTGAAGGCATCGGAAGCAATTGTTGCATCTTTTTTTATTTCTTCACTCAACGGATCTTGTCCTAATCCATAATTGTGAACCTCAGGGTTTGCTTCTCTTTCTTCGATCAATAAAGCTAATTTTCTTATTGAGCTGTTGATATATAATTCGCTCAAAGAAATTGTATTTGGAAAATGTTTGAACAGTTTGTTGTAAAGTTTCGTAAGCAATAGTGAATGTCCTCCCAATTGAAAAAAATCGTCTTCCATGCTTGTAATTTTACGTTCCAGGACTTCACTCCATATTTCTTTGATGATTCTTTCATAATTGTTTAATGGCTCTTCTTCAAATTCAGTGGTTTCATTGATTAAGTTTTCTGCAATTTGGATGAGGGATTCTAAATCTATTTTACCATTTGATTTTACAGGTATTGTTTCTACCATAAAAATCTCATTAGGAATCATATATGAAGGTAGTTTCTTTTTTAATTCACTTTTAACATGAGATATATGAGAATCTCCGGAAACAAAGGCTCTGAAAGACTTTACAACCTCAGAAGCTTTGTGAATATGAACTGTGGCATTTTTTATTCCTTTAATTTGACAAAGAATATTTTCAATTTCTGCTAATTCAATACGGTAACCTCTTATTTTTACCTGATGGTCGGCTCTTCCAATATATTCAAGCATTCCATCGGACAATGTTTTTACCCGATCTCCGGTTTTATACATTCGTTTGTAAAAGCTATTTTCATTATTAACGAAAGGATTTTTAATAAATTTTTCTGCTGTAAGTTCCGGTTTATTCAGGTAGCCTTTAGAAAGTTGGATTCCAGAAATATAAAGCTCACCAATAACACCATTGGGAACCGGACGAAGATATTGGTCTAAAACATATAACCTCATATTTTTAATAGTTGTCCCTATAGTGTTATCCGGATGAATATCATCAAAAATAAATTTATTCACAGCAACGGTCGATTCCGTTGGGCCGTACATATTAAGAAGTTTAGTATATTGCTTCCAATACTGGCTTACATGTGGCGGGCAGGTTTCCGCGCCCGTTCCAATTACTTTTAGTAAAGGTAAATCTGTATTTTGTGGAATTGTAGAAAGTACAGTAGGTGAAATAAAAGGAATTACAGAAATTGCATGTTGAGAAATAAATTCAGATAGTTGTTCACCCAGCAATTTATTATTTGGATAAAGATGAATGGTGGCACCCTTCGTCAATGGAATCCAAAGATCAATAACAGAACCATCGAAATTATAGGGAGAAAACTGTAACGTTCTATCTTGCTCACTGAGCTCAAGCAGATTTCCGTATTCAGTGATGAAATTCCCTAACGATTGATGCTCTATAAGAACTCCTTTGGGCTGTCCTGTGGTTCCTGAAGTATGAATTACATAGGCAAGATCAGTAGGAGAGTGCGTGTTTTTATAACTTTCCCGAATGTTTGCTAAAGGAGTATTAAGTAGTTTTTCAATGAAAAGAATAGGTTCTTCAATCTCATTTTTTAAGTCAAATTTTCCTGCGGTAATTAAAAGTTTCGGTTTTGTATCTTCAAGAATCGTTTTAATTCTGTCAATTGGATAAGTAGTGTCCAATGGAACATAGGCCGCACCAGCCTTTATAATTCCTAATAAAGTTATAATTCGCTCAATAGACTGTTCCTGATAACAAGCTACAAAATCTCCACGTTTAACTCCGGCTGAAATTATCTGATTGGCAATATGGCTTGATTTTTGGTTTAAATCCTGATAAGAAATACCTAATCCAGACTGAATCAACGCAGTTTTATTCGGTGTTTTACTTGATTGATTTTCAAATAATTCTATTAAGGTTTTCGGAATTTCTACGGCTTCAGATTCATAATCTTTTCTTTTTTCTAAAACAGAATAAATATTAATATCTCCAATTTTTTGATTGGAATCAGAAGTTATTGACTGCAAGATAAATTGATATGCTTTTGCCATCTCATCAATCGTTTTTTCTTTGAACAGAACATCAGAATAATCTATATTAATTTTTAATTTTCTGTCGGTGGGAAGAACTTCAAATTGTAAATCGAATTTTATTTTTTGATTAAAAATCCATTCAACATCATGGTTGTTTATTGGAATTGAATTTTCAAACTGTTCATTAGGATTTTGTAATACAAAAATATTTTGAAATAAAGGATTATGTCCTGCAGAACGATCTTTTATTACATTACTAATGATTGTTTCCAGAGGAGTGTCTTGATGCTTTAGAATTTGCGGAATCAGATTTTTTATTTGTTGTAAAAATTCTGAAAAGACAGGGTTTCCATCGATTTTCATGCGAATAGGAAGCATATTGGCAAAATACCCGATAGTTCTATCGAAGCGATGAGGTCGGTTGGCAGACGGGCTTCCGATACAAATATCCTGCTGACCGCTATAATATTGCATCAACAGACCAAAAGCAGATAATAGAGTCATGTATAATGTTGCCGATTGCTCTTCTGAAATTTTCTGCAACGCTTGGGTCAATTTTTCATCAATTTCAAATTGATACTGCTTCCCTGAATCCGGATGTGGTTGCTGTTTTTTGAAATCATGAGCAATTTGTAGTACAGTAACTTCTTCTAAATTTTCCTTCCAGAAATTGATTCCATTTTCTTTGTCCTGCTTAGATTGCCATGTAACATAATTCTCATATTGTAATAAAGAATTTATCTGTACCTGTTTATCTAACAGTTGCTGGTACAAAGTATTAACCTCATCAATGATCAAAGGCATTGACCATCCGTCTGTAACAATATGGTGAATAATTAAAAACAAGGAAACAGGTTTGTCGTTCTCATGAATAATATAAGCACGAAGCATATAATCTCTTTGCAGATCAAACGGAATTTTTATTAATTCATGGATTTTTTCAGTACTATGTAAAGTCTCTAAAATCCAGTTATTTTCACTGATCGCAGATTGGAAAGCCTGATTTTCTTTTTCTTCTATAATAGTTCTTAAGATGCTGTGTTTTCTTAATAATTCCTTAAACGCTTTTTCTAAAGTAGACAGAGAAATATCTTTACTGACTGGATATACTGCACCCACATTGTAAGCGGCACTTCCATGCAATTTATCTAAAAACCATAAGCTCTGCTGTTGAGAAGATAAGGGTATGGAATAATTTTCATGTATTAAAATTTCTTCTTCATTTCGCTCACTATCTTTTAAACCCATAATGTAATTCTCAATATCGTGAATAGATGGGTGTGAGAAAAGATCTGCGATCTGCAAAGGAAGATGCAAATCCTGCCGAAGAAGAGAAACAAGTTTATAAGCTAAAATTGAATTTCCTCCGAATCGAAAAAAATTGTCATGAATACCGACTGATTGTATGTTTAAAATTGTGCACCAGGCTTTGGCTAATTGCTGTTGCAGCTTAGTTTGAGGTAGAACAAAAAATTTCCTTTTTTCTTCTGCTGTATCAAAATGATTTAAAACAGCTTTATCAATTTTTCCATTTGCTGTTAACGGAAAATTTTGAATTTCTAAAAATTTTGAAGGAATCATATAAACAGGTAATCGCTCAAACAAATAAGCTCTGATATCTTCCGAAAAAGTACTTTTATCTTTATTATTTTTATAAAAGCAAACTAATTGTCTATCGTTTTGTTCTTGTTTCACGATGATAACACAGTTTTCAACAAGATTTGATTGTTTAATTTTTTCTTCAATTTCTGCGGGTTCCACACGAAAACCTCTGATTTTTACCTGCTGATCTGCTCTTCCAACAAATTCAATGGTGTTGTCCTCTAATCGCCGAACAAGGTCACCTGTTTTGTATAGTCTTGTGATTTTTCCTCTGGGCGTTATGAATGACAAGAATCTTTCAGCTGTAAGATCCGGACGATTATGGTATCCTCTTGAAACCTGGATTCCACCAATGTATAACTCTCCAATTTCGTTAACAGGTAAAATATTCATTTCATGATTGAGAACATAGAAATCTACGTTGGGTAAGGGTTTTCCAATTGTGCCTATAGGGTGGTTTTCATCAAATTTAAATCCACTTACCACCACTGTAGTTTCAGTAGGACCATAAATATTAATTAAGTCAACTTTTGTCTTCCAGTGTTCTATTACCTTAGCTATTGGAGCTTCACCTCCTGTACATATTTTTCGTAGGCTTCCAGTCTGTTTATCAGTCGGTAATGTTGCCAAAATCGAGACCGGCAAATAAGGGAGAATAGTAATCTTGTTTTGACGGATATAATTGAGAAGGGAATCGCCTACGATTCTGTTGTCCGGATAGAGGTAGACTGTGATCCCCAATGAAAGCGGGATCCAAAGATCAAGTACAATTCCATCAAAATTTGATGATGAAATATTGAGTGCAGTATCTTCTTTTTCTGTACTTAAAAATTCCCCGAAATATTTCATGAAATTCCCCAAACCTTTATGTTCTGCCATTACTGCTTTTGGAGTTCCGGTACTTCCCGAGGTATAAGCTAGGTATGCTAACCCATTTTTAATGTCGGAATCAGTTCCTTCATTGGGCATTTGTGCAATCTCTTCTTTTTGAGCATCAATTAAAATAATTTCACCTTTGTAAAAGTGGAACTTTTCAACAAACTCTTTTGTTGTAATGAGAATTGGACTTTCTGTATCATTTAAAATATGTTGCAGATGTTTATTGGGATACAACGGATCTAGTGACACATATGCTGCCCCCGCTTTCCAGATAGATAACATAACGATAACCTTTTCAATGGATTGATTCAGGCAGAAACAAAGAGGTGCATCCGTACATATTCCTCTTTGTTTTATGTAGTTCGATAATCGGTTTGAATTAATTTCAAGCTGTTCAAAAGAAATTCTTTCATCTTCGTAAATAAGCGCTGTTTTTGTCGAATTCAGCAAAATTGCATTGTTCAATAGAGACAATACAGTTGATTCCTGTGTTGTAATTTTGTTCATTTGGTTGGTTTTAGTTTTTCAGAAATATAAAATTATATAAATAAGTTAAATCAAATTAACTTATTTTTAGGATTTAACATCAATAAAATATTACCATGAAAAAATTACCAGAAAAACCTGAACTATCTTTCAAAATGTATGAATTAATAAGCGGTTATTGGGTTGCCGCTTGTATTCATTCAGTTGCACAATTAGATATTGCGGATAAGCTTCTCAATGGCCCGAAAACTTTGTCTGAATTAGTAGAAGAGACTGAATCGGATGAAAAATCATTGTATAGATTATTAAGAGCAGTAACCAGCGTCGGAATCTTTAAGGAAAGGGGCGACGGAGCATTTGAATTGAATGATTTTGGGGCAACATTATTAACCGACGTTCCCGGATCAGTAAAACCTTGGGCCTTAGCAAATCTTGGTGAGCATTATCCCGCTTTTGGAGAATTAACTTACGGAGTAAAAACCGGAAAAGTTGCTTTTGAACATGCTCATGGAATACCTGTCTGGGAATATTACAAGCAAAATCCAGAAGCTGGATTTAATCTTGCAAAGGCTATGGCAGGGATGTCAGGTGCAGTATTAAAAACAATTATTGATGCTTATGATTTCTCACCGTACAAAACTTTGATAGATCTGGGAGGTGGAAATGGAGCGATGATGTTTGCTATTTTAAGTGCAACACCAGAAAGTACCGGAATCATTTTCGATGAACCCTATGTGGTAGAACAGACAGTACAGCATATACCGGAGGATTTGAAACAAAGATGTGCTGTGGTTGGCGGGAATTTTTTTGAAGATGTTCCTGCGGGAGCAGATCTCTATATGACAAAATGGGTAATCCATGATTGGAATGACGATGAGTCGATCAAGATTTTAAAAAACGTGCAAAAATCGATGCCTATGGGAGGTAAATTACTGATTGTCGATTCTGTTATTCCTGATAATTCACGAAATACTCCACACGCCGGGAAATTATTAGATATCAATATTATGGCGATGACAACTGGAAAAGAACGCACCTTAAGCGAATTTAAGTTCCTTCTGGAAAGTGCAGGACTGACCTTTAAAAGATTAATTCAGACAGCTACTGAGGTTTCCAGTATTGTTGAATGTGAAAAATAGCTTTAGTTTTAAATATTATAGATAGGTATAGTTTTTTAGAATTATTAACCAAATATAGAAATTTACAGCATTGAAAATGGCTGTTATGTTTGCAATGTGCTCTTATATGAGGATATTAGTATAAATAAAGCTGGTGATAAAACGCCAGCTTTATTTAAAACGCAGAGTATCCTATACCGAATGTACGCTGTAGAATGTTGCTAATTTAGAAATAGCTTCATTCACACATATTCCAAGATCTTATAAACCAAAATCATGACGCTCCTAATTAATTGCCAATCTATTAGCCCGCACATAATTTTCTATTCTATCCAAATGTGTCCCGTTGAATAGGTTCTTGCTTTACCCGCAACAATTACTCTTTCATTTTTATTTTCACAGTAGAGCTGGCCACCTCTTTCTGAAAGCTGGCGGGAGAAAAGCTTATTTTTTCCTAATCGTGATGCCCAAAATGGAATTAACGAACAATATGCTGAACCGGTTACCGGATCTTCAAGAATTGACGATTGCGGCGTAAAATATCTTGAAACAAAATCACTGTCAGTTCCTTCCGCTGTCACAACCACACCTCCCGGATCCAGATTGATCAGATCAAAAATGGATCTTTCCATTGTAATATTTTTTATGTCCTCCTCAGCGTCATATACCAGAATATAATCTCTTGACTTTAATACCTTTTTAGGTTGTATATTGAGGGTGGAGTTGCTAACTTTGTTAGGACACGATTCTTATACTCTTTAACTTTAAGAGTATGAAAAAGATCAGAAAAAATTACAGTCTAGAGTTTAAGATCCAAGCAGTATCTTTAAGTGAGCAGCGAGGCA
>NZ_JAGEKK010000020.1:0-92621 GCF_049887855.1 Chryseobacterium sp. NFX27
ATGCATAAACAAAAGGAAATCAAAATGAAAACTTATAAAAGCAAAAACCAAAGCAAAAACAAATTTGCTCTGGTTTAATTATTTATTTTTGTCCTTTAATCTGTATCGGATTTTCAGGACGAGACATTGAATAAGCAAATATTATTCTGCTGCAGTTTCTTCTGCTGCCGGAGCTGCACCTTCTTCAGCTACAACTTCTTCATCTTCATCATCTTCAACTACTGCACCTCCTTTCATTGCATTTCTAGACATCTTAACAGCTACTACAACTGCATTGTCAGGGTGTACGAAAGAATATCCTTCAGTTTTGATACCTCCAACATAAATCTTGTTACCGATTTTTAATGGAGTAACATCTACAACTACCTCATCAGGCAAGTTTGCAGGGATAGCTTTCACTTTTAGTTTTCTGAAAGACTGACGTAAAACACCACCAGCCACAACACCTTTAGAACGTCCGGTAATTCTTACAGGAACTTCCATAACCACTGGCTTATCAGCAGATAACTGGTAGAAGTCTGCGTGTAAAATTTTGTCCGTAATCGGGTGGAACTGAATATCCTGAAGAACAGCTGGAATTGTTTTTCCGTCTAGTTCAATAGATACCGTGTGTGCTTCAGGAGTGTATACTAAACCTTTGAAAGCTTTCTCTTCAGCAGAGAAGTTTAAAGGCGCTTCACCTCCATAAACAACACAAGGAACTAATTCAGCATCACGTAAAGCTTTTGTAGACTTTTTGCCCACGCTTTCTCTTTTTGTACCTTGAATTGTAATAGATTTCATTTATAAAAATTTAAAAAATTGTTTTGTTTTAATTTTGCAATCCGTTAAAAATCAATTAGATAATAAACTTACTGCTAATTGATTGATGCTCATGAACCATCTTCATAACGTCTGCAAATAATGGGGCGCAAGATAGCACTTTTATTTTAGTTGACAAATTATTTTTAACAGGAATTGAGTCAGTTACAATAACTTCCAACAATTTGGAGTTCTCAATATTTTCGTAAGCTTTTCCTGAAAGTACTCCGTGAGTGGCCATCGCTCTTACTGATTTCGCTCCTTTTTCCATTAAAATGTCCGCCGCTTTGCAAAGTGTACCTGCAGTATCGATCATGTCATCAATAAGGATCACATTTTTGCCTTCCACATCACCAATAAGGAACATTTCTTCTACAACGTTTGCTTTTTTCCTTTCTTTATAAGCAATTACCACTTCAGCACTCAGGTGGCCTGCATAGTTCTTCGCTCTTTTCGCACCTCCCATATCCGGTGAGGCAATGGTAAGGTTATCCAGATTTAAGGCTCTGATATAATCTACGAAAATACTTGAAGCATACAGGTGATCTACCGGAATTTCAAAGAATCCCTGAATCTGGTCTGCATGGAGATCCATAGTCATAATTCTTGTTGCCCCTGCAGCTGTTAATAAATTAGCAACCAGTTTTGCACCTATCGGAGCTCTTGGTTTGTCTTTCCTGTCCTGTCTTGCAAGTCCGAAATAAGGAATTACAACAGTAATACTTTTAGCGGAAGCTCTTTTCGCTGCATCAATCATCAATAGAAGCTCTAAAAGATTGTCTGCAGGCGGGAAGGTAGATCCGATTAGGAAAACTCGTCCTCCTCTTACTGACTCATCCAAAACAGGCTCGAATTCCCCGTCGCTGAACTCCTGAAAGTTGATTTTCCCTAACTCTTTCCCATAATATTGGGCGATGTTTTCTGCCAAGTCCTTACTGGTTCTTGTACAAAATAGATAACTTAACTGATCTGCCATTTTTACTTTTTAAAGATTTTGCAAATTTAAAAAAAAACCACAAGAATTGCTCTTGTGGTTTCTAAGTTTTTATTTTCCTGTATTATTACGGGAATTTTACTCCTGAATATTTGTTAGGATCTACCTGCGGTAGCGTAGATTTATACTTTCCGTTAATAGATTTGATAAACTCGTTGGCAATAACTGCATAACCTCTTCCTGTAAGGTGAACACCATCAAGAGAGAAAGCTCCTCCGGTCACGAATTTAGCAGTATATCTTACTCCGTCGTAAAGAATCCCTGACTTTCCATTAAGCTCAACCATTTTAGCATTCCCATCTACAAAAGCCAATCCATAAGAATCAGCAAGTGATTTTATAGAATTATTATAGGCATCTACTGCCGTTTTAACGTAAGAAGCCTCTGTTTTTGTTAATACATGCTGATTTTGCAGCGGATAAGAAATTCCGTAAACATTTACGGGTGCTGGTGCACCAGGTGCAGCAGTTCCAATTAGAGAACTTGTTGTAAGAAGGATATAATCTTCCGATGTAGCTTGTCTTGCCTGTCCAAATATTTGTCCAAATGCGGTTGCTGTAGGCAATCCTAAAGCAGGAGTCAAGGCAGCAGTAAGCTGTGCCGACAGATTCGTAAGAGCAACATCCTTAATCAAAACAGGATTGGAAGAAGTGGAAGAAAGTAAATTAATTCTATCTCCTGCTCCGAAAGCTGTAAGTGCCTGCTTCAACGGCCCATATATATTTGTATTAAGAGCTGACAAATTAGCTCCTAAAGTTGTCGGTGTTAAAGGGTTGTAAGGAACTGTCGTAAAAAAAGGAATGGATGTAACATAAGGAATATTTGCAATAACTCCTTTTGTTGTCCCTACACTTTTAAGACCATCCAGTACATTTTTAATAGATCCAGCGACAAGATTAGGATCGGAAATATCATTTGATCTATAAGTTAGCGGATTCACATTACCACTCTGAACTGTTGCCGGAGTATAAGTAGTCACTCCTCCCACAGTCTGAGAATTCGTTCCTCCATTAGTAGCATAAGACAACACATCGTTATTACCAATCCAAAGAGAGAAGAATGTAGGTTTTTGAGCCATGGCATCTGCTAAAACGGATGTTGTTGCAGAAGTAGCAAATCGCACAAAATATGGATTGGCAGCTCCTAGAGCAAGGTTCGCAGCACTACCGTAACCAGGCGCCACCAGATGGAAAGATTTAGCCCCGGGAACCCCCATATTGTGGTAAGGTCCACCGGCAGTTACATTATCCAATGCTGCTGCAGGACTACTCGCCACCGGACCCAAACTTCCGCTTGCAGTCACTTGAAGATTCAATTTTCCAGGAAAACCAGGCAGTCCAATAAATCCACCTACATCATTAGGCATTAAAGGCTGTTTAAATGCCCCGCCACCGGCAAGTTTCATCTGCATTGCAATAATGCTTGGATAAGATTCACTTTGTCCGCTGCTATAAAGAGCTCCATCCCTGTAACCGGATGTCAAGGAGTTCCCTAAAGAAACATAATTGGAAAAGTTCGCCTCCCCGCTTGTCACCTGAATATCTTTTACATCAGTATCAAAGTCATTCTCACAGCTTGTTGTAAAAAAAAGTGCGGAAACGGCAAGTGTTGATATTATAATTTTTTTCATAGTCTTTCAATTAAAAAGGGTTATACGATAAACCTAAACCAAAGTAAAATGCTTCAGCTTTTGCCTGTCCGTTAAAGCCAAGACTTGCATTTCTTACATCTCTGGCCTGCGGAAGGGCATATCCTCCTGCTATATCAACTCCAAACTGCTTTAGCTTAAAGCCAACACCTCCGGTAATTACATACGTATTAAATGATGGTGTTTCCGGAATGAAGTTCTCATCAGTGTATGGCGACTCATCATAGTAAGCACCCAAACGTCCAAAAATCATATCCGTAAATGCATATTGCGTACCCAATCTGAATGTTTTTGAGTTTCTAAAGTTTTTAGGAGACACAAGAACTGTAGGGTCTGGCTGATTCCCCACTGGAGCCGTAGCAAAATCCAGAGTCAGCTTGCTGTATCTTTCCCATCCGTGATAGTTAAAGTCCGCTGAAATTAACCATTTCGGTGTCACTTTATATGTTAAACCAATGGTATATTCTTCCACTAAAGGAAGTGTTGCAGTAAATTTATCCTGTCCTGTACTTGGGTCCAGTCCTAATAATGGATAAATAGATGCTGAAGGGAACTTGAATGTTGCAGTTCCTTTTTTAGCTTTCATATCTATAGGTGAACGGTAAGCAATACTGATATCTAATTTAGGATCAGGTCTGAAATAGAACCCGAATCCGTAGCCGCTTCCGCTTGCTTTTTCGTCTTTAATATTTAATTCACCGCCAAACTGCGTTACCGCTTTATCCCAGTCTACTTTGCCTTTTGCATAAATATAGCTCGCCCCGAATGACATCCAAGGTGCCAGCTTTACAGAGACCATAGGCTGAAAATAGAAGCTCTTAAGCTCCAGTTTCTGTACCATTTCTCTTCCTTCCCAATCTCCCGGCCACTCGATTGTACTTCCGAAAGGCGTTGAAAAACTGAAACCAACAGATAAATTTTCTATCGGTCTATAAGCAACCGCAGCATATAACGGAGTACCAATAGGATTATCTGTTTCTGTACTCTGCAAAGTATTCAAGTTTTGAAAAGTAACTTTATTACTTGCACCGAACCCTCCTGCCACTATACTCAGTTTGGAAGGAATAAATGACATCCCCGCTGGGTTAAAGAATGCCACACTTGCATCTTCGGCATGAGCACTAGTATGCGCCATTGCCAATTGTTTCACTCCCTGCAGAGATACCCTGAAGCCTCCTGCATAAGATAAAACACCCGCCAATAAAGCAGTTGATACTAATATTTTTTTCATAGACTGTTTATTATATAACCCAAATATAAAATTATTTTGAATACGTCTGTTAATATTTCTTAATATTTTAAACAATATACCAAAAGAAAATTATGTTTAAAATAGCACTTTAGAAATATATCAACATAAACCCATATACTCTAGTAACTTATCCCCTTTTTAATCAGGATATATTTTTCACGTTTAAGGTTAAACAATCGTGAAATTGAATATTTAAGTATTTTAGAATTGCATAAAGATAAATTTACATAAATTTGCAAGATTAT
Source organism: Chryseobacterium sp. NFX27 (assembly GCF_049887855.1). Classification (NCBI taxonomy): domain Bacteria; kingdom Pseudomonadati; phylum Bacteroidota; class Flavobacteriia; order Flavobacteriales; family Weeksellaceae; genus Chryseobacterium; species Chryseobacterium sp. NFX27. The sequence goes on from NZ_JAGEKK010000020.1 coordinate 4,941, forward strand.
AAAAAATAGTTATATGAGTTGTGGATGCAAAACATCCGGCGATTCTGCCCATTCTTGCGGACCAAAAAAAACCGCGAATGGCTGTGAAAGTGTAAATACCTGTGGTAATAGTTATAAATTAAGTGTTTTCGACTGGCTTTCTGACATCAACAATCCCGCATCGAACAGGTGTGATCTTGTGGAAGTTAGATTTAAAAATGACAGAAAATCGTTTTATAAAAATGTAAACAATATTCCTTTACATATAGGTAGCGTAGTAACAGTAGAATCGAGTCCCGGACACGATGTAGGCGTTGTAAGCCTCACCGGAGAATTAGTAAAGATTCAGATGAAAAAGAAAAAATTTCCTGAAGAATCTATACTTAAAATATACAGACAGGCTAACCAAAAAGACCTTGAGGTCTGGCAGGAAGCCAGAAAAAAAGAAGACAGTGTAAAGATTGAGGCGAGAAAAATCGCTCATAGAATAGGTCTTGAAATGAAGGTAACAGATGTGGAATATCAGGGAGACTCTTCCAAGATCACATTCTATTACACGGCAGATAACCGGGTGGATTTCAGACAGTTGATCAAAGAATACGCAGGTGCTTTCAGAACTAAGATCGACATGAAACAGATCGGGTTCAGGCAGGAAGCTGCAAAAGTTGGAGGTATAGGATCATGTGGAAGAGAACTTTGCTGCTCGACCTGGCTTACGGATTTCAGATCTGTGAATACGAATGTTGCCAGATATCAGCAGCTGAGCATTAATCCTCAAAAGCTTGCAGGACAATGCGGTAAGCTGAAATGCTGTCTGAATTATGAACTGGACAGCTACCTTGATGCATTAAGCCACTTCCCTTCTTCTTCAACCACTCTGGATACGGAAAAAGGAAGAGCATTCTGTATTAAAATAGATGTTTTCAAAAAGAAAATGTGGTTTGCTTACGTAGACAGCTCTATGGCATGGTATGATTTTGATATTGACCTTGTTAAGAAGCTAATGGCTAAAAATAAAAGAGGCGAAAAGATCCTTCCTTTAGAAGACCTGAAGCAGCCTGATACCCCAATTCAGACCATCGATCTGATCCAGGAAAACAATATGGACAGATTCGAAAAGAAGAACAGAGGCAACAACAGGAACAGAAACCAGAACAGACCCAACAACAATGGGCAAAGCCAGGGAGGACAGCAGGGGCAAAACCAGGGACCAAAGAAAAACAGACCGGAAAGGACTGAAAGATCCGAGAGACCGGAAAGATTCGAAAATCCTAATGCTAATGCTGGAAATCAGCCAAGACAGCAGCAAAAGCAACAGCCAAAACCGCAGCCAAAAGCGCAAACGGAAAAAACTGATGCTTCTTCCGACCCTGAAAAAAAACAGCAGAACCCAAACAAGAAAAATTTTAAAAAGAAATATCCTCCAAAAAAAGATAAAAATGCGTAAAATTTTAGGATTATTACCTCTTATCCTTTTCTTTAGCTGCAACTCCTCCTCGGGAGAGAATGTCATAATGAATTCCGTTAATAACAAATGGAATAAGAAAAGTGAGCAAAAATTTAATCTTGAAGTTTCAGATCCGCAGAATCCTAAAAATATTATATTTGTCGTAAGAAATAACAACACTTACCCTTACAGCAATATAAGATTTATTGTCAATTTCACCAACCTCCAGAACAAAAAGAAGGAAACGGATACCCTGAATTATGTCCTGGCAAAGCCAAACGGAGAATGGCTTGGTACAGGTTTTGGCGATACGAAGGAAGCATTATTTCAGTATAAAATGAACTATAAATTTCCGGGAAAAGGAAAATATGAAATCAGCCTGATCCAGGCGATGAGAAATGACAACCTTCCGGGAATTGAAGACGTTGGAGTAAAAGTAGAAACGGCTAAACCGTAACCATAAATGGAAGACAACAGACAAAATGCAGGAAACAAGGGAAAAACCTTCCCTCTTCCTCCCAAAAAAAAGAAAGATACCTCTTGGAAAAGATGGGTTAGATTCATTTGGATTGGACTCATTGCAGTAGTTTTAGGTATTTCAGGACTTTTCTTTGCTGTTTCCCAGGGATTTCTTGGAGAAATGCCGGATGTAAAGGAGCTTGAAAACCCTGATATCTATGTCGCTTCTGAAATCATTTCATCGGACGGTGTTTTACTGGGAAAATTTGAAAAGGAGAAAACACAGCCAATTACCTACAAACAACTGCCTCCTTATCTTATCTATGCTTTACAGGCAAAGGAAGATGAGCGTTTTAAAGAGCATTCAGGAATTGATTTAAAGTCTATTCTGAGAGCTGTGAGATATGGTGGAGACAGAGGTGGAGGTTCTACAATCACGCAGCAGCTGGCTAAACTGTTATTTACCAAAGAACCCTCTAAAAACCCTATTAAAAGGGTTATCCAGAAATTAAAGGAATGGTCTGTAGCAGTAAGTCTTGAAAAACGATATACCAAAGAAGAGATCATCACATTATATTTCAATAAGTTCGATTTCACCTATAATGCGAACGGTATTGAGATGGCCTCCAAAATTTATTTTAATAAAACAACTTCCCAACTTACTCTTCCGGAAGCCGCCGTTTTCGTAGCCATGTTAGAAGCACCTATCGCTAACAACCCTATGAGAAACCCTGAGCGTTCTAAACGCAGAAGAGACGTTGTTTTACAGCAAATGTTTGAAACAGGCTATATAGATCAGGCAACATATGATAAAGCAGTCAGTACACCTGTTGAAGTAGATTATCATCCAATCAAAAATATTAATGATGATTACTCTGCGTATTATAAATTTTATTTAAGAAAGGAAATTGATAAATATCTTGAAGGCTATGAAAAAGAAACCGGCAAGAAACTTAATCTTTACAAGGACGGCTTAAAGATCTATGTAACCCTTGATTCAAAAATGCAGAAATATGCAGAACAAGCAATTAAGGAACACTTAACAGACCTTCAAAAAAGATTTGATGCTGAGCAAAGAGGCAGAAAAAACAGACCTTTCTACTATTTGACGGATAAGCAGGTAACCAGCGTAATGACCCAGGCAATGAAGAGAACCGGCCGTTACAAACAACTTAAAGCTGCCGGAGTTTCTGAAGATTCTATCTTACTGGAATTCCATAAGCCGATCAAAACTTCCCGCTTTACATGGGCTGGTGAAGAAGAGGTTGAAATGTCTCCCTGGGATTCTATCAGATATCATAAACAGATTGCACAGGCAGGTTTAATGTCTATGGTTCCGGGAAGTGGAGAGATCAAAGCTTGGGTAGGCGGTATAGACTGGCAGCATTTCCAGTATGACCACATCAAACAGGGTAAAAGACAGGTAGGATCTACCTTTAAGCCTTTTGTATATGCTACAGCAATCATGAAGCTTGGCATGACCCCATGTTCAACGGTTTCCAACGCTTCATACAGCCATAACGGATGGAATGTTCCGGGAAGAGGAGGAATGCTGACGTTAAAAGACGGTCTGGCACACTCTCAAAACCCGATTGCTGCAAGACTTATTGAAATGACCGGTGTAGATGCCGTTATCCAGACTGCAAGAGATCTTGGGGTTACGGAAGACATCCCTAGAAACAATACCATTGCTTTAGGTTCATCGGATATTACAATTTATGAAATGCTTGGTGCCTACAGTACCTTCGCCAATTACGGAAACTACAATAAACCGGAAATGATCTGGAGAATTGAAGATGCCAACGGAAGAGTGATCAAAGAAGTAAATGTAGAACCGAAAGAGGTAATGAATCCAATGTATGCCTATACCATGATAGAACTCATGAAAGGTGTTGCACAATACGGTACCGCTTCAGGAGAATTAGGCAGAAGAGGAATATCAAAAGGCGTGGAAATTGCTGCTAAAACAGGTACTACACAGAACAACTCTGACGGTTGGTTCATGGGAATCACTCCGAAACTGGCTACTGGAGCCTGGGTAGGATGGGAAGACAGAGCAACCCACTTCTTCGGAACCGGAGAAGGTCAGGGTGCGAGAATGGCATTACCGATCTGGGCAATTTTCATGAAGAAAGTATGGGCAGACAAATCTCTGGGAATTACCCCTGACGATAAGTTTACCAGACCATCAGACTGGAAAGACGGATGTTCTAATTTAAAAGGTCTCGGTGAAGGATATGGAGATGACGGAGGTCTACAGACCATTGATGAGATCAAAAATCCACGGCCGGCAGACCCGACGCCTAAAAACAATACAGAAAAGAAAGAAGAAAATATCAATGACAACCTTCACTCCACCGATGAGGTAGATTTCAATAAATAAATTCTCTTTTAGAAATACATAAGACCTTTCAATAATATGAAAGGTCTTTTCTTTTATAATTAATATCTTTGATCTATGAATATTGAACAGATCAAACAGCCTTTTACCGATATATTTCCAGGAGATCTTTCCGGCAACCCGATGCAGAGAAATACTCCGAAAGTTTTGTTTGCAACAGTAAAACCGGCAGGTTTTGATAAACCGGAGCTGATTGCTTTTAATGAAGTTTTATCCGAGGAGATCGGTCTGGGAAAATATGAAGAAAAAGACCTGAGCTTCCTTGTAGGAAATCATCTTCCTGAAAATGTAAAGACGTATGCTACTGCGTATGCGGGGCATCAGTTTGGGAACTGGGCGGGACAGCTTGGAGACGGAAGGGCAATACTTGCGGGGGAGATTATCAATAAGGATGGAAAAAAAACAGAAATACAATGGAAAGGTGCCGGGGCCACTCCATATTCCAGGCATGCAGACGGGAGAGCGGTGTTGAGGTCTTCAGTACGCGAATACCTGATGAGCGAAGCCATGCATCACCTGGGAGTTCCTACAACCAGAGCGTTAAGCCTTGCTTTTACCGGTGAAGATGTGGTAAGAGATATAATGTATAGCGGAAATCCTCAACTGGAAAAAGGGGCTGTTGTGATCAGAACCGCAGAAAGCTTTCTCCGTTTCGGACATTTTGAACTGCTTTCCGCACAAAGGGAATACAATACCCTGCAGGACCTGGCAGATTTCACTATTGAAAATTATTATCCGGAAATCACAACAGACGGAATTCAGAAATACAAAGACTTTTTTGCAAGTATATGCACCAGAACGGCTGATCTTATGACCGAATGGTTCAGAGTGGGATTCGTCCATGGAGTAATGAATACTGATAATATGTCCGCTTTAGGCCTAACCATAGATTACGGGCCTTATTCGATGATGGACGAATATGATCTGAATTTTACCCCAAATACAACTGATCTTCCAGGAAGGAGATATGCTTTTGGAAAACAGGGCCAGATCTCGCAGTGGAACCTTTGGCAGCTGGCGAATGCCCTTCATCCGTTAATCAAAGATGAAAAGTTTTTGGAAGATACTTTAAACCAATATGGAACCTATTTCTGGGAATCCCATGACAAAATGCTCTGCAGAAAGTTCGGATTCGATGAACTTAGAGAGAGTGATGAAGATTTTTTCACTAACTGGCAGGGATTAATGCAGGAACTTCACCTGGATTACACGCTGTTTTTTAATCAGCTGGAAAAATTAAGCCCCGATATTGACATCAAATCTTTGCTTGAAAAGATTTCCTATTCTGTTTTTACTGATGAGAAAGTAAGAAAGCTGGAAGATTTCATAAAAAAATATGAGGCAAGATTATTATCCAATATGATTTCAAGAGAAGAGTCATTATCACTGATGAGACAGTCAAATCCGAAATTCACACTGAGAAATTATCTCCTTTATCAATGCATCGAAGAGATTACTGCAGGAAAAACAGAAATGCTCGGAAAGCTTACCCGCGCCTTAGAAAATCCTTATGAAGAATTGTATCCCGAATTTTCTGTAAAAAGACCTTCAACCTACGATAACACAACTGGATGTTCTACACTTTCCTGCAGTTCTTAACGGATAAAACACAATTTTCTTATACTTTTATTGAATTTTTTACACCATATTGTTAATTTTTACTAATTTTAGAAAAAAATTAATATTATGAAAAAACTTCTACTATCTCTAAGCTTAATGCTTAGTGGAGCCGCTACTCAGGCGCAAACAGTATTATTAAATGAAAATTTTGATTCTTACACAGATTTTGTAATTACGGGATTTGGTAACTGGCAAACGTTAGATTTAGACCAACTTAACACTTATACAGGAGGAACAGACGATCCATTATGGAATAATGCTGGCGCCCCTATGGCATTTCAAATTTTCAACCCTACTACAGCTGCTGTAACTAATGCAACATCAGGAACAGAGGTAAGAAATTTTGATCCTCACAGTGGTCAAAAATATGCTGCTTGCTGGGCTGGTGTTCCTGATGTCGCTGTTGCTAACAATGATTGGCTTATATCTCCTTCGGTAACATTAGGAGCTGCTTCTAATTCACTTTCATTATGGGTAAAATCAATGTCGAACTCGTATGGACTTGAGAAGTACAAAATTGGTGTATATGTTGGTTCAGGTACTCCTACATCTTCTGCAAATTTTACTATTATATCAGGTGCCACCTCATTATCAGCCCCTTACCCAAACTGGGAACAAAAAACATATTCTCTAGATGCTTATGCTGGACAAACAGTGCGTATTGGTATTCAGTGCGTTTCTGCTGATACTTACATGTTTATGGTTGATGATGTAAAAATCACAACTGGAACTCTTTCAACTGATGAAACAGGACCACAAGCAAAAACAACAAACATCTACCCTAACCCAACAAAAGGAGAGCTCAATATTAAAACCGATAAAAAGATCAAGTCTTCAACAGTTTTAGATCTTTCCGGAAAATCAGTATTGAAATCAACCTCTGACAAAGTAGATATCTCTTCTCTTTCAAAAGGAGCATATTTGCTTCAGGTTGAATTTGCAGACGGAACAGCTACAACAGAAAAAGTAATAAAAGAATAATTACTTTCCCTATATCTTTAAAGCTCACCGGACATGGTGAGCTTTTTTATTTTATTTTTGCAAAAAACTGACACGTGTCTTTTATTAAAACAAAACTCACCAACCTGTTAAAGCAGGTCTTTCCATCTTCTTACACAGAATTGGCAGTATTCATGTTCTTCCTGCTCTGCTATGGAATACTGGGCACTTATATCGCTCTTCATTACAGGATTATTTTTGACAGCAGAATTCCCTGGGATGCCTATTTCAGCTTTGACAATAAAGCGATTGTAATGACAGGCGGAAGCTTTGAGAGACATCCCTTGGCCTATTGTTTTTTCAATTGGATCCGGGAGTTTTCTCTTTTTGTTTCTGGTGGAAAAATGGATGCTACATTCAGGCTTACCCTGGCATGGCTGAGTAATATAGCTATAAGCTTATGCATCGTTCAGATTTTCAAGTACCTGAAGAACATCATCAGGCTTCCGCTAATGATTACCCTATTTCTTGTTTTGTTTTTTGGAATTTTTTCCACCAGCATTATCCTTTCCTTCACTCCGGAGAATTTCACCTATACCCTGCTGCTGCTGTGTATTTACAATTATTATGCAGCCGTAAAACTCAGAAAGGAAGAAAAGATTCCCGGATCTGCCTTAACGCTGGCCGGAATTACCATCGGAGGTCTTACTATCACCAACCTGGCTAAAGTTTTTATTCCCATATTATTTGAAAAGGATCTTTTCAGAAGCTGGAAAAAATTTGGAAACGCAGTTTTCCGTGTCGGACTCACTACAGTCTGCTTTGTGTTTCTTTATTTACTCCGAATTGATTTTAAGTATGAAAATATTTTCTCAAAAACCAACCAGCAGTATGAAAAATTTTCCAATGTAGAATCTATTCCGGACTGGGATATGATGCTTTCTTATTTTTTCGGAGGCAGTATTTTATTTCCAAGTTTCATGACCACAGATAAGCATAATATGAAAGGATTCAATTTCAAAGGTCTTTTAATGGAACCCTATTCCTCCGTCTTTTGTTATACTTTTATCATCGTATTGCTGGCTCTCATTTTATGGAGTTATCTGAAAAATTTCAAAAATAAACTGGTGCAGATTATTGCTATTTCATTCATGTTTGATATTGTGATTCACTGCATTATGCGGTTCGGTCTTCATACTTCCTACATCTACGCAGGACATTTTATTTTTGTCTATCCACTGCTTTTGGGATGGCTTTTTTACACCTACAGATCACAGCCAAAAATCTTATCATTTCTGATGGTGACAGTGGTTATTCTATTTTCTTTTCTGCTGGCCAATAACCTGTTCAGAATGGCTGATTTTTTCCAGTTCTTAGATACTTACTACCAATAAAAAAAGCTGAGAAAATCCTCAGCTTTAGTTTGTTTATTTTATTCTCGTTATCTCGCTTCAGAACAGAAAATTCTATACTGTACAGCGATTGCCGATTTGAAGTATTCTCTTATTTTTGACAGATCTGAAGCTGCACTTTGTTTTGTAAAATAACTTCCTGCCAGAATCTTATAATTCGGTCTTAAAGAAGCATCCGTTTCCACTTTCAGGTTCGGAAATCTTTTTCTGAAATAAGATTTCACCTCGTTGGCCTCTTCATTACTTTTTACCGTTGTGATCTGAATCTTAAATCCTAAAATCCTCGGATTCTTACGGCAGATTTCTGCATTGCTCAATTCCCTGCTCGGAACATAGATCTTTGGAGGCTTTGGACTCGTCACAATTCCACTGTCCGTATTATTTTCCCTGACCGAAGGACCACCTGAAGTTCTGGAACATTTATCTTCAATGCCTCCCAAAGCAGCACTTACTTTGGAATCCATAGTCATAATTAGCTCCGTTCCCGCCAGAGTATCTTTCTGAACAACCTGTTGGGCTTCAACACTATAAAACCCAAATAAAAATAATATTGAAAATATTTTGATTAAATTTCTCATTTAAACTTGTTTCTGCAAATCTATTAAAATTAAAAAATTATACCAAACAACACTATTTAGAATCAATACAAATTAAACGTAAATGATATTTTCCCTTTTCCATATACCGTTAAATTCCTGTTAAAAATATTATTTTTGCGGAATTGATTGGTTCAATATTTTACTAACATAAGATAATTTAAATGATTAGTTGGAGAAAGCATTATAAACAAACGTTGATCGCGATAGGCTTATTGCTATCAACCAGTGCTTCAATTTACGGGCAAGACGGCGATCCTAAAAACGGCGAAAAACTTTTCAAAGCGAATTGTACTGCATGTCACGCGCTGGACAAACAAGTAATAGGACCTCCTTTGAAAGGGGTTGTAGAACGAGTGAAGACAGAAGGTGGTGTAGACAGAGATTGGCTTCACAAGTGGATCAAAGACAACAAAGCTCTTAGAGCTTCTGGGGATAAATACGCCAATGAGATTTTCGAAAAGTATAACAAAACTGAAATGTTACAGTTTCCTAATCTTACAGAGAAGGATATTGATGACATTTTAGAGTATACAACTAATCCTCCGGCTCCCGAGCCAGCTAAAACTGACGACAAGGCAACTGCAACAGACGGAGCAGCTGCAGCACCGGCAGACAAAACAACAACAAGTGTTGTTATTATTTCGCTTATTGCAATAGCCGCTTTATTAGTTTGGATCTTAATTAAACTGAGACAATTGGTTAAATTAGGTCAGTCTGAAGACTTAGCCGGACTTAACGAAACCAGAGTTAAATCTTTCAGTGAAATCTACGAGAAATACCACTACATCGGTAAAGGAATATTGGCGATTCTTGCCCTTCTGGCCGCTTATGGAGTTTGGAACTGGATCATGTGGATCGGGGTTTACAAAGGATATAAGCCGGAACAGCCTATCTACTTCTCTCACAAAATTCACGCTGGGGAACAGAAAATTGACTGTCAGTTATGTCACTCCAGTGCCAAATACGGAAAAGTATCTGAAATTCCTTCCATGAACGTTTGTATGAACTGTCACAGAACAATTTCTGAGTATAACGCAGACCACTACATGGAGCCAGGAAAAGATAAAGCATTCTACGACGGTGAGATCCAGAAGATCTATGCAGCTACAGGCTGGGATCCTGCAAAACAGCAGTACACTGGAAAAACACAGCCGGTTGAATGGACCAGAATCCACAACATGCCAGACTTCGTGTACTTCAACCACTCTCAGCACGTAGTAGCAGGTGAACAGGCGATCATTAATTCTTTCAACAAAAAGAATCCAAACAACAAAATTGATGTTGTATGTAAAGCTTGTCACGGAAAAATTGATACAATGAATGTTGTTCAGATGGCTAATGACTTCACTATGGGATGGTGTATCGAGTGCCACAGAACTACTGAGGTTGATATGAACAACGGTTATAATAAAGAATACTTCAAGAATCTACATGACAAGTTGAAAAAACAATATCCTCAGGATGGCGGTAAGATCACTGTAGATGCAATTGGAGGTCTTGAGTGTGGTAAATGTCATTATTAATAACTAAAAAATTAGAAGTATAAATGGCTTCAAACAAAATACAATTTAGAAGTATTCATGAACTTAAAGACCCAGCTTTGAACAATAAGCTGGCTCAGAAAGAGTTTCAGGAAGAAATTCCGGTAGAAGATTTCCTTGGAGATGCTGAACAGAACGGATCCAGTACTTCAAGAAGAGATTTCTTAAAAATATTAGGATTCTCTACAGCAGCCGTAACATTGGCTGCCTGTGAAGCTCCGGTGATCAAAACGATTCCTTATGTGGTAAAGCCACACGATATTATTCCGGGGGTTCCGAATTATTACGCTTCAACTTATTTTGACGGATTCGACTTCGCCAGCGTTTTAGTAAAGACCCGTGAAGGAAGACCTATCAAAATAGATCCGAACCCGGCAGCGGGCGATTTAGGAAAAACTAACGCAAGAGCTCAGGCCAGTGTACTTTCTCTTTATGATAACGATAAAGTAAAACAGCCTAAACTGGACGGTAAAGACGAAACTTTCGATAAAGTAGACAGTTTTGTACTGAAAGGTCTGGCAGATGCCAGTGCAGCAGGTAAAAAGATCGTGCTTTTGTCACACTCTTTCCCTTCTCCAACTTTCAAAAAGTTATTTGCTGAATTCAAAGCTAAATATCCGACTGCTGAACTTGTAACGTATGATGCTTACCCTCACGCTGCAGCTTTAGATGCCGCTCAGGAAGTATTCGGACAGAGAGCATTACCTGTTTATGACCTTAAAGGCTCAGAATTGGTTGTTTCTTTCCAGGCAGATTTCTTAGGAGATTATAACGCTTCAAGCTTAGAAACTTCTTATGCAGCAGCCAGAAAGCCGGGACCAAACATGTTGAGACACATTCAGGTGGAATCCAATATGTCATTGACTGGTGCTAATGCTGACTCAAGATACAGATTAAAGCCAAGTGCTGTAAACAAAACTTTAGTTGAGGTTTACAATGCAATTGTAGGTGGCGGTACTTCAGACAAGACTGCTACTGAAATTGCAAATGAGCTTAAAGCAAAAGGCAGCAAAGCTGTTGTTTTAGCTGACGGTTCTAAAGGAGCACAGGTTTTAGCACATTTAATCAACCAAAAATTAGGATCAGTTGCTTTCACTGGTAAAGCTAACTTCCTGAAAGAATTTGATAAAGCGAGATACCAGGAATTCTTAGGATGGGTAAATGCAGGTCAGGTGGGCGTATTGATCGCCAACAATGTAGACCCTATCTACTCTCATCCGAAAGGAGAAGATTTCAAGAAATCTTTAGCTAAAGTAGCTTGTGTTGTTGCTGTAGCTGATAAGAAAAACGAAATGTACAAAGCAGCAAAAGCTGTAATCCCGGTTGCTAACTGGCTGGAGTCTTGGGGTGATATTGAGCCTCAGACTGGAGTATATTCATTAATGCAGCCAACTATTCAGAAGATCTACAAATCAAGACAGATTGAAGAATCCCTGTTGGTTTGGAAAAACGGAAAGAACAATGCGGCTAATAATTATTATGATTATCTGAAAGCCAGCTCTGCTTCTATCTTAGGATCTACCTCTTTCAACAAAGCCCTATATAACGGTATCACTACTTCAAATAATGCAACTGCATTATCTTACTCCGGAGGAAATGCTGCTCAGGCCATTACTGAATTAGGAAACTTCAAAGCTTCTGAATTAGAATTAGTATTATACACCAAGCCTTCAATGGGTGACGGTACTCAGGCTAACAACCCTTGGCTTCAGGAATTACCGGACCCTATCACAAGAATGTCTTGGGATAACTATTTGACAATTTCTCCGAAAGACGCAGAAAAATTCGCAATTGAAAACGATCTTAATGCAAGAATGCAGCTGGACGGTTCTATCGTAAATCTTACTGTAAACGGAGTAACAATAAAAGATGTTCCTGTATTTATTCAGCCAGGACAGGCAGAAGGATCTGTAGGTCTTGCGCTTGGATATGGTAAGAAAAACTCAGGAACTACTGCTGATACAGGGGTAAACGCTTATCCTTTATTTGACGGTTCTAACTTAACTGTTTCAGGAGTTAAAATCGAAAAAACAGGAGAAGATCACGAATTCGCAGGTATCCAGCTTCAGAATACATTGATGGGACGTTACGAAATCGCTAAGGAAGTTCCTTTGGCAGAATTCTTAAACGTAGCATTTGATGATGAGCACAAAGGATGGAACAAGCCTTTGGAATACCACACGATCAGTGGAGCTCTTCCAGCCAGAAAGATTGACCTTTGGGATGCTTTCGATGATACGGACGGGCCTCACTTCAACTTATCTATCGACTTGAACTCTTGTACCGGTTGTGGAGCATGTATTATTGCTTGTCAGGCAGAAAACAACGTTCCTGTAGTAGGTAAGGAAGAGATCAGAATGTCCAGAGATATGTATTGGTTAAGAATTGACCGTTACTATTCTTCAAGACAGAAGGTAGAAGTATACGAAGGATTGAAAGAAGGAATGGCAGTACCGGAATTGTATGGTACAGCATTCGGAGACGGAGGTGCGTTAAACCACCCTGCAGACAATCCGGATGTAATCTTCCAGCCGGTAATGTGCCAGCACTGTAACCACGCTCCTTGTGAAACGGTATGTCCGGTAGCGGCTACTTCACACGGTAAGCAGGGTCAGAACCACATGGCTTACAACAGATGTATCGGTACAAGATATTGTGCTAACAACTGTCCTTATAAAGTAAGACGTTTCAACTGGTTTACGTATAACCTGAATGACAAGTTCGATTTCAATATGAATAACGATCTTGGAAGAATGGTACTTAACCCGGATGTAGTGGTAAGAACGAGAGGGGTAATGGAGAAATGTTCAATGTGTATCCAGGAAACTCAAGCTACAATCTTAGCTGCTAAGAGAGAGAACAGAAAAGTAACAGACAACGAATTCAAAAATTCTTGTGCTTGTGCTGCTGCTTGTTCTACCGGAGCAATGACGTTTGGAGACATGAATGACAAAGAATCTGAAGTGAGAGAATTATACTCCAGCAACAGAAGATATTATTTACTTGAAGAGATCGGCACAAAACCAAACGTGTTCTATCACACTAAAGTAAGAAACAGAGTAGAAAAATAAAGTTTAAATAATAAATAGGTAAAAAATGTCAGGACATTACGAAGCTCCGATAAGGGAACCTCTAATTATTGGTCACAAAACTTATCACGATATCACAGAAGATATTGCACGACCTATCGAAGAAAGAGCAGGTAAATTATGGTGGGTATCACTATATGCAGCCTTAGTTCTATTCATCTACGGATTTGGCTGTATCGCTTATACTATCGGAACAGGTATTGGAGCATGGGGGCTTAACAGAACTATTAACTGGGGTTGGGATATTACCAACTTCGTATGGTGGGTAGGTATCGGTCACGCCGGGACCCTAATCTCCGCAGTATTATTATTATTTAGACAGCGTTGGAGAATGTCTGTAAACAGATCTGCAGAGGCAATGACGATCTTTGCGGTAGTACAGGCAGCGATCTTCCCTGTAATCCACATGGGTAGAGTTTGGGTAGGATATTGGGTATTCCCTTTACCTAACCAGTTCGGTTCTCTTTGGGGGAACTTCAACTCACCTCTACTTTGGGACGTATTTGCAATCTCAACGTATTTCTCAGTATCAACTGTATTCTGGTTCATGGGATTAATCCCTGACTTTGCAATGATCAGAGATAGAGCTAAAACTCCTTGGACTAGAAAAATTTATACATTCCTGGCTTTCGGATGGGGTGGTAAAGCAAAACACTGGCAGAGATTCGAAGAACTTTCTTTGGTTCTTGCAGGTTTAGCAACTCCACTTGTATTCTCCGTACACACCACGGTATCTTTTGACTTCGCAACTTCGGTTATTAAAGGATGGCACTCTACAATCTACCCTCCTTACTTCGTTGCCGGTGCGATCTTCTCAGGATTCGCAATGGTACAGACCCTATTGCTGGTTGCCAGAAAAGTATGTCATCTTGAAGAATATATCACCATGTATCATATCGAAATTATGAACATCGTAATTATCCTGACAGGAGGTATGGTAACTGTGGCCTATGCTACTGAATATTTCATCGGATGGTACTCAGGATCTAGATTCGAAGACTTTACATATCTTTCTCCGGGTGCTGCTGTAGGACCTTATTGGTGGGCATTCTGGGCATTGATATCTTGTAACTTAATTATTCCTGCACTATTCTGGTTCAAGAGAATAAGAACAAATATTATTGCAACATTTATTATTGCATTAATCATCAACATCGGTATGTGGTTCGAGCGTTTCGATATCATCGTTATCAACCTTTCCAGAGATTATTTACCAGGATCTTGGACTATGTTTAAGCCAACGATCATTGATGTGGGTGTATACTTAGGAACAATCGGATTCTTCTCTGTATTATTCTTACTATACGCAAGAACGTTCCCTGTAATTGCACAGGCTGAATTAAAATCGATTCTGAAAATTTCAGGTGAAACTTATAAAGCAAAAGAAGGAGATGAGCACCACTAAAATTGTATACGGACTTTATGCTGACGACGACGATCTGATGAACGGCGTTAAAGCATTCAACGATAAAGGGATTGCGATAAACGAAGTTTATACTCCATTCCCGGTTCACGGACTTGATAAAGCTTTAGGGTTAAAGAAAACCAGAATTTCTGATGCTGCATTCTTCTACGCTCTTTACGGGGTTACCATCGGTGCTACTGTAACATGGTATGTAATGAATCATGACTGGCCTCAGAATATTGGTGGTAAACCTGCTTTTGACTGGGCACACAACATGCCTGCATTCGTAGTTCCAATGTTTGAATTAATGGTATTCTGTGCCGCTCACATGATGTCATTGACTTTCTTAGTAAGAAACAAAATGTATCCGGGAGCTCCAGCTCAGAACCCAGATCCAAGAACTACTGATGATAAATTCATGATGGAATTTGTAACTGATGACGTAGAGTCTGTAAAACAGTTGCTTATTGATACCGGGGTTGAAGAAATAACTGTTAAAGATGCTTAAAATGAAAAAGAATGTATTAAAAATTACAGCTGTTTTAGGTTTAACAACGGTTTTACTTAATTCTTGCGGACCAAAAGAAAATACACCACTGGTATATTTTCCTGATATGTACTTTCCTGTAGCTTACGATCCATTGATGAAAGCTCAGGATGCCTACTCAGATCATGAAAATGAAATTCCTGCTTTCGTTAAAAATAGTTTTGCAACAGGTCTTGCTCCAGTAGAAGGATCAGTTGCTCAAAATAAAGATGGAATCTTTGAAGAAGGATTGCTTCCTAAAAATGCAGATCAATACAATGCAGGATATGATGCTTCCAAGAATCTGACAGTATCCCCTCTTAACCCGGCTAACGCTGCTAAAGATATTGAAAGAGGAAAAATGCTGTTTGATCGTACTTGTGCAACATGTCACGGAACAGGAGGTGATGGTCAAGGACCAATTGTACAAAGCGGAGCTTTCTCTGGTGTACCCAACTATGCTGACAGAGAACTTACTGTAGGATCTGTTCATTATGTATTAACTAACGGTAGAAATGCAATGGGATCTTATGCTGGCCAGCTTAACCCTGGTGACAGATGGAGAGTGGCAATGTATGTGATGAATGCCTTCAAAAAAGGAGCAGCAGCACCTGCAGCAGCTACAACGGCTACAGCTACACCAGCTGCCGAAACAACAGAGACTACTACCGCAACTAAAAAATAAGAAAAGAAATGTATAGTTTTTCACCAAAATTAAAATCAACTTCTATAATCCTTCTTGTTGTAGGTTTAGTGCTATTTGCTATCGGTTTCTTTATGAATAAAGGAATGACTACTGAAAGAATAGAGCACATGATGGAGGCAGTTCATTCTGCTGGCCATACTGCCCCTACACACTCCAGTGAAATGGTAGGACCTCAGGATCATGCATCTCATTTAGAGCACGCACAGCTTCAGGTTCACAACCAGCCTCTGGCATCGCTGCATTTTGTAGCTGTCTTTTTCTTTGGAGTTAGTTGTGCTGTATTGTTCTTCTATTGTATTCAGCATGCTGCACACGCAGGTTGGCCTATTATTATTACAAGAGTAATGGAAGCTATTGCTTCTTATATCCCATATGGTGGTGCCATTCTGGTTATTATGATGATATTGAATATCACTCACAATGGCCACTTATTCCACTGGATGGATCCCGAATTGACAGACCCTAATTCTGCCCATTTCGACGTGATCCTATTTGAAAAGAAAAGATTCTTAAATATCCCTTTCTATGCCATCAGAACGATCATTTATGTAGTAGGTGCTTCTTTCTTTGCATGGAAACTTAAAGCTCAGTCTAAGAAAGTAGATGAAACTAAATCTAAAGTAGATTATCAGATGCTTTACAGATGGGCAGTAGGATATATTGCATTCTTCGGATTTGCTTCTGCAGCTTGGGCTTGGGACTGGTTGATGTCTATTGACCCTCACTGGTATTCTACAATGTATATCTGGTATTCAATGGTAAGCTGCCTTTCAAGTGGAATTGCTGTGATTATCCTTCTGAGTGTTTATCTGAAGAAAAACGGATTCTTACCTCAGTTCAATGACAACCACTTACACGATTTAGGAGTATTCCTTTTCGCTACAAGTATGCTTTGGACATATACATGGTTTGCCCAGTTTATGCTTTACTGGTATGCGAACGTTCCGGAAGAGGTTAACTACTTCTTTGGAAGATTCCAGCACTACGGACCTACCTTCTTACCAATGCTGATCATCAACTTCCTATTACCTTTATTGGTGTTAGTAAGCAGCAGCATCAAGAGAAACTACAAAGTAGTAACAACTATGGCTGTAGTGGTTATTTTAGGCCACCTTTTAGATTACTTCAATATGGTAATGCCGGGAACGGTAGGACCTTACTGGAAAAATCCTGAAGTATTCCTATTAATAGCGGGAGCTGTTCTATTCGTAGCAGGGCTGTTCATGTTTACTGTATTAAGCGCTTTATCTAAATTGAAGCTGATTCCTACAGGAAACCCATTCTTACATGAATCTGAAATTTATGAGTATCCTTTCTAAGGACTTGTAACAGAAATAAAATAAAAAAGACTGATTGTAATGATCAGTCTTTTTTTATGCAGACAGGTGAACATTTTTAAACTGCTCAGGCAACCATTTTGAATTTTAAGTGTCTTAATAATAAAGATTGATGAATTACATTACTTCAGTAAACCGTAAACAAAATATTATTATGAAAAGAAATTATCTGTTCTTCGCCTTGTTCATTTTTCTGTTCAGTCTCATGCAGGCACAAACCATAACTTTCGTTTCCGAACAGACGAATAAGCCTTTGCCTAAAGTTTCAGTCTTCGGAAAAGACGGAAGTATCCTCGCCTTTTCTGACATCGACGGTAAGATAGAAAAAAAGGCGATATCCCCTGATCAGGAAAAGTTTCAATTAGTTTATAATAATTTTCCCGTTGCCCTTCTCACTTTTGCAGAACTCAATCAGGATGTCATTAAAATCAATGATCAGGTCAAGGAAATAGAAACTGTGGTCATCAGGAATACTAAACCTGCGAAATACATTATGATCAAAGGAAATTTCAATGCCTACGTAACAGTGAACAATAAGCTGAACAGCTACGCAGACGGAATCGTAACGTATGTTTTCGATAACAAAACCAAAAAACTGAAAAGCACAAATGTTGAGCAATATAGAGTCTTCAGATTAGGAGCTAAAAATGAAAAGAAAGAAACTTCAACGTGGGATTACGGCAGCTCCTTACAGCTCCCAAAACTCAAGAATGTAGGGAATCCCGAAGAATACAAGACCAAAAGAAATACCATTAAAGAACTAAAAGGCGACCGCAAAGACCAGATCGAGGTAACAGGTGCCGCTCTCCAGGAGAAAGAGTTTTCTTTATTTGGATTCAGATTCTATGATATCAGAACCATACTTAATATGTCTTTTGAAAAAGATTCAGAGAAAAGTCTGAAAGATTTCCTTGAGTACAATGAGGTAGCTTTTGTAAAACTTAAGCATAAAAGCGAACCTAATTACAACCAGATCATTCTATACAATAATTTTTATCCCGCAGAACTTAATTTCAGTAATGACGACGATATAGAAAAAGTGAAATTTGATAAGGAAAACAGCAGTTACAAAACCAAGTATTGGCAGGAAGCTTCATTTCCAAATATGCAGACCATCTTCAGTTCATTTTTCAAAGATGATTTGAAAGAACAGCAGAATAAACCTAAAAATTAACCCTTTATCTGAATTGCCAGAAATACGACTAACAGTATTGCCCATCATTAAACGAGGACAAGACCTAAAGAGAAACAAAAGAAAAATAAAAACTCACTATTAATAAAGGTTTTATTAAATTTGCAATAAACAAAATAAAATGAAAAAGTTTTCTTTTCTACTTGTTTTCAGTCTGTTGCTATTTACAGCATGCAGAAAGGATCATGTAGATGCTACGAATACTAAAACGCTGCAGTCAAGTATCAATGATATGACTTCCAGCCTTTCAACAATTAAACAGATCAAATTCAACGAGGCGCTTTATATTCTAAAGACTTTCGGTGTAGAGGCAGAAGGTGATGTAGAAGAGCTTAAAGCCCTCGGAAAGCTTATCGACGGGAAAAAGGTTCCTGAAATTCTTACATTGGCCGATGAAGTTGCCCAGAAAAACGGAATTGAATGGGCCAGTACATCTCCACCTTCTCTTGGAGAAATGAATATCTTCGGGGATGATAAAGCTAAAGAAACCGATGCAAATGATGTAAAAGCAAGCTCACTAAGTATTATAACCAGGCCAACCGGCGATGACGGAGCCGGAGCTCCTACGGCTATTCAGATCGTACCGAGACTTGTAGATGGGTCAGGAAACCCTGTCTCATTTACCGGAGCGGGACTGGAAGCTACTTTGGAAGTGTTCAGTAATGGTGTAAAGCTTTCTACAGCTAAAAACCTGATGCAGGATAATAATTTTAAGGGCTTCAATTTAAAGTTCTCTTCAATTCCTGCTGCAAAAGTGGTAGACAACAAAATAGATATTACCGTTTCAGTAAAAACTACAGCAAAGACATTCAAAATGTCTAAAATTGGACTCGATGTCAATCCTTCAGCTTTAAAGGTTCCTGCTGTACCTAAAAATGATTCAACGGCTGTAACACAGGATCCTAACGCTGTAATCGATCCAAACAATCCTACAGCCACAACACCTGCAGATCCAAATGCTCCTGTCACAACACCAGCAGCACCCAAACAGCCGGCAGCGGATCCTAAAAGCACAGTCAGCAAGTTCTTAAGCAGTGTAAGCTCTCAAAATCTTAAGGCAGCCTATGAAAGTTCAAGCAATCCTAGCTGGGGAAGCTATGAATCATTCTCCAATCCAACTTCAGGCTTTGGATCTGTGAAAAATGTAAGTGTGAAAAATATTACCACCAACGCTGCCAACACTAGCGGTGCCAGTGTGAATGCAACATACGATGTAACAGATAAGAACGGAAAAACAACATCTCTAAAAGTAACTTTCGGACTTAAAAATGTAAATGGAGACTGGAAAATTTCCAGCTATAAAATAAACCCTTAATGGCTTCACAAGAACTGATCAAAAGACTCGAACAAACCATTGAAAACATCCCTGATTTTCCCATCCCGGGAATTCAGTTCAAGGATATTTCACCTATTTTTCTGGATCCTAAACTTTATGAAGATGTCATCACAGAACTGGCTGCTTTCAGTAAAGGAAAAGTAGATGCAGTCTGCGGAATAGAAAGCCGTGGTTACCTCTTCGGAATTGCCATAGCTGTTGCTTTGGAAGTTCCTTTCATACTAATCAGAAAAGCAGGAAAGCTTCCCCCACCGGTCGCTTCAGAAAAATATGACCTGGAATACGGAAGTGCCATCATTGAAACCCGTGAAGGCCAGATCAAAAAAGGACAGAGAATCCTGATCCATGACGATCTTTTGGCAACCGGCGGAACTACCGAGGCCACTGCGAAACTTGTAGAAAAGCAAGGGGCAACCGTTTCACAGTTCAGCTTTCTTATTGGTCTGAAAGATTTGAACGGCCACGAAAAACTGAAGAAATTCGGGGCAGAGATCTATAACATCCTTGAATACTAACCTATCTGAGGCCAACGATATAATGTCTCGATTCCGTTCAATAAATTATGATTAGAGAGTCATGCTGAACGGAATCAAAGCATCTATTTAAAGTAAAATCAAGATTTAAATTAGTCTTTTATAACATTTCATTAATAATACTGTCAAAGTATTTTGTAAATCATTCAGAAACAATTAAATTTGCATTTCAATTTTTAAGAATTTATGGCAAAATTGGGAAAGAATGCTCCAAATGAGCAAGAAGGTAAAGAAACGGTTGAGTTCTTTAAAGACCTTGACAGAGAGGCTTTAAACACTGAAAGATTCCTTGAGAAATATTCAAAGCAATTGGGTATTGTATTCGGGGTACTCGTTTTGGGTGTTTTAGGATTCTTTGCTTATAAACAGTTTGTAGTAGCTCCTAAGAACGTTGAAGCTGTAAAAAGTTTCCTTGCTGCTCAGAAAAAACAGACAGAAGGTAAAGATAAAGAAGCTTTAGGTGGAAAATCCGCAGCTAATCCAGGCTTTATAGGAACATATAATGAATATTCAAACACGAAGGTTGGTGAACTTTCTGCTTACAATGCAGGTTTATTAAAATTCAAAGAGGGAAAATTCCAGGAAGCTTATGATCTATTAGACAAATTTTCATCTGACAACAAAACATTAATGGCATTGAAATTCGGTGCTATGGCAGATGCAAAATCAGGTCTTAATAAAAATGATGAAGCTCTTTCTTTATTAGACAAAGCTTCAACGGCTTCTGACGATCCTTATACCACTTATTATTTCACAAGAAAAGCAGGTATCGTAGCATTAGGATTAAAGAAAAATGCAGAAGCTAAGAAATATTTCTCTACAATTGACGAGAAATATCAGGACTATGATAACGGAATGTCTGATTCTTATATTGAAATGACTAAATACTTTTAAAAAATGGCAACAGTTAATCTTTCCGATTACAAGCCACTTCATATAACAAATGCCGAAGATTTTTCTATCGGCATTGTTTTTTCTGAGTGGAATGATTTTGTAACTTACAATCTTCGTGATGCAGCCCTAGAAATTCTTGAAAAAGAAGGGGTAAAACCAGAAAACATTAAGCTTTTTCCGGTTCCGGGTGCTTTTGAACTGAACTATGCAAGCATGCAGCTCTGCAAAGAAAGAAAATACGACGCAGTAATTGCTATCGGGTGTGTGATCCGTGGTGAAACTCCTCATTTTGATTTTGTATGCGCAGCAGTAGCACAGGGAATCAAAGACTGCAATGTTTTAACAGATACACCGACTATTTTCTGTGTATTGACAGACGACAATAAGGAACAGTCTATCGCCAGAAGCGGCGGAGACCTTGGAAATAAAGGTGTAGAAGCAGCCGTAACCGCTTTGAGAATGATTGACTTCAAAAAGAACCTTTCTGACAAAAAAGGAAACATCGGTTTCGGACACTCTTAATCTTAATACATCTTAACAATATACAGGGCTATTTTTTAATAGCCCTTTTTTGATGACATCAGGCATTCCGACACTTGTTTAGCCTTTCTATCCAATTAAAGAATAAGTTAAATATTCAATAATAATTCAAAAAAACCATAAGAAATATCATATTCCCGCTTTTTTTATCTAAAAGTTATATACAAAAGCTATCTTTGCGCGAATTAACTCAGATTTATTGTACATGTTTCAAAGCAAAATAAAACCATTCCTATATCTAGGGATTTTCTATCTGATCATTTCGTTGATACTGAGGATTGTTTTTCTACTCCACCCTATCACAACCTCCAGCTTTGGTTTTTTTGAAATTATTAAAGTCCTATCTATTGGTCTGTTGAATGATATTTTTGTTTTCACTTTAGCCAGTACATTATTGGCTGTTTACTTTTTATTCCTGTCAGATTCCAAATATAAAAAGCCGTACGGATATATTATTTTCGGGGCTCTGATCCTGTTTTTTCTGTATATCCTGCTCATCCCAAACAATATTTTCGATCAGTATGGAGGTTCTGTTACAGAAGTAGTTCTCGCATTTGTAGGAATGAAAACTATTTTCTTCGGCCTTATCCTTTTCCTTCCTTCAAAAAGGATAAAGATTCGCAATACATTATATTTCATCACTTTATTATTATATGTCCTTCTCATCATTTTTAATGCGGTAAGCGAATATTTCTTCTACAATGAATTCGGGGTACGTTATAACTTTATCGCTGTAGATTATTTAATTTACACCAATGAAGTTATTGGGAACATCATGGAAAGCTACCCTGTTATTCCTTTATTTCTGGCTATTCTTATGGCCACTTTAGCTGTTACATGGTTCATTTATAAGAAAACGAAAAGTGAACTTTTAGAGCTTCCGAATTTTAAGCAGAAAATGGTGTTGCTGGGAACGTTTACGGTTCTGGCTGGCATCAGCCTTTTGGGAGTATCTTCATTAATGCAGATCAGATCAGACAATGTTTTTGCGGATGAGATCAAAAATAACGGACTTCCAAAATTCTATTGGGCCTTTACCCACAATGAGCTGGACTATTTCCAGTTTTACCCGCAGATAGCTCAGCAGAAAGCTGAAAAGAACTTTTTGAGCCAGTATGCAGAGCCCTCATTATCAAGAAATGTGACCTCAGAACAGCCGGAGCTTAAGAAAAATGTGGTCCTGATCTCAATTGAAAGCTTATCCGCTGATTTCATGGAACATTATGGAGGTACTTTAAAAATCACTCCTTTCCTGGATAGCCTCGCAGACCGTTCTATATTGTTCACCAATCTTTATGCTACCGGAAACAGAACCGTAAGGGGACTTGAAGCGTTAACACTGTGCATTCCTCCTACCGCAGGGGAAAGCGTCATCAAAAGAGATGATAACAAAAATAAATTCACGACGGGAAGTGTATTCAAATCTAAAGGATATGATGTGAAATTTCTGTATGGAGGTTACAGTTATTTCGATAATATGCAGGACTTCTTTACTGGAAACGGGTATGATATTGTAGACAGAAACAATTTTAAACCCGAAGAGATCTCGTTCGCCAATGTCTGGGGCGTCGCCGATGAAGATATGGCCAAAAAAGCGATCCAGACCATGAACGCTGAGGCCAAATCCGGAAAGCCGTTTTTTAATCATTGGATGACCGTTTCCAATCACAGACCTTTCACCTATCCAGACGGAAGAATTGACATTCCGGGAACGGCAAAATCCCGTGACGGAGGTGTAAAATATACCGATTATGCACTTAAGAAGTTCTTTGAAATGGCTAAAAAACAGGATTGGTATAAAAATACGGTCTTTGTAATCATTGCCGACCACTGTGCATCCAGTGCAGGCAAAACAGAACTTCCAATGGACAAATACAGGATTCCGGCGATGATTTTCTCAGAAGATTTCATACAGCCCCAGAAGTTTGACAAGCTGATGTCTCAGATAGACATCATGCCAACACTTTTCGGATTGCTGAATTTCAATTATACCTCTAAATTTCTTGGCCAGGATGTCTTCAAAAAAGAATTCCAGCCAAAAGCTTATATCGCCACTTATCAGGATCTTGGATTTGTAAAAGACGGACATCTGACAATCATTTCACCTATTAAAAAGGTAAAACAGTATTCTTTACGGCTGGAACCCAGCAATCTTGCTCCTGAATTTAAACTTTACTATCATGAAACGCTGATGAAGAATCCTGATCAGAAACTAGTCAATGATGCTGTTTCTGCTTATCAGTCCACCTCATTCTGGCTGAAAGAGAAAAAACTTAACCGATAAGGTGAGGGACAAAACGGCTCTGGTTATTGGTGATCAGATGAACACTTTCTCTGATTCCAATGCCCGCAGGTTCCTGTCCGATGACCCAGCTGCCAATCACCGGATAATTACCCTGAAAATTGGGAAGATCGAATAGCTGCTGGTAAATAAAGCCTTCTTTGCCATAAACACCGTCATTTTCCTCCACCGGGATATTATTTTTATGCAGGATCACATTAGCCCCTTCTCTGGAATAGATCGGTTTCTTAGCAAAATCTTTCAGATGTCCGGGCTCAAAGTAAGACTCCAGCAGATAAGGATGATTGGGATACATCTCCCAAAGGATCGGAAGAATAGCTTTGGAAGAAAGTAAAATTTTCCATGCCGGCTCAATCCATTGGGATCTGAAACCGTTTTTCACGAGCTTTTCCCCAAAACCGTCTGCAAGGATCCACTCATAAGGATAAAGCTTGAAAATATATTCCATGATTGAACGGTCACCAGCCACGAATTCTGAAATATCTTCAGCCCAGCCGATATCCTGAACCGGGATAAATTCCGTGTTAAATCCCGCCTGAGAAGCACAGTCACGCATATATTCAACATTAGTGACATCTTCAATATTGGTAAGGGATGCAAAATAAATATGAAGCGGATTCATATAATTTTTAAGATGTTTCCAGTATCCCACCAGCTTTTCATGAATGGAATTAAACTGATCTTTATAGGGAAACAGCTCCTGAAGCCAGTACCATTGTATCACGGAGCCTTCATATAGTGAAGTTGGTGTATCAGCATTAAACTCCAGTAATTTCAAGCTTTTACCGTCAAATCCAAAATCGAATCTTCCGTAAATGGAGGGATGGTCTTCTTCCCAGCTTGTGATGATATAATTCCGGAACCATTCGGGAATATTGAATTTTTCCCAAAGATTTTTTGCAATAACATGATCTACAGCCTCCAGACACATCTGCCATAGTTCTGAAGTCGCATTTTCTATTGTATCAATTTCCTCCGGGCTGAACTGGTAATAATGACTTTCATCCCAATAAAGACCATCCAGAGAATGATAGCCAAACCCTAAGTTCTCTAGTTTATGCTGCCAGTTTTTCCTGAACTGTGACTGAATTCTTTCCATAATTTATGATGAGGCACTAAAACCTCTTTTTCCCAATTGTCCTCTTACTACATTTCCTTTGTAATTATTTCTCCCGATATTTGATTTGGTACTTATCGCATCACTGTAATAGCCGGCCTTTTGATAAGATCCGTAGCTGTAAGCCCCATACGGTCTGAATGCATGATAAAGAAGGACTCCCGCCAAAAAACCATGACTTCTTGTGTAAGAAGCTGTAGTATCGGACCTCATATAGACTTTCTTTTCTTTTTGATCATTTGGTTTTTCCTGAGAACAGGCGGCCAATATACCCGTTACAAAAAGTAATTTTATAGAACTGGACTTTTTCATTATTGAACCGTTATAAAAAATTCATAGTCTTTTTTCGTTTTGGCGATATGGTCATTACCGTCACTGTCTTCTCCACCAACAAGGGTATCCCCCAAACTGGGAATAGTATCTTTTTTAATGATCTCTTTAAAAAGCTTTTTATCCTTCCAGATCCTGTGTTTGGTAATAAGAATATCTGCAGTATCCAGGTGCTCAACGGAAAGTACAGTTTCAATAGAGCCACTCTTATCTACACTGTTTACTTCATCTTCTTTTTCTTTTTTACATCCTGTAAACGCCATGATCCCAGCTGATAACAGGCAAAGTTTAATTTTTTTCACGCGGGCAGTAATTTTTCACAAAAGTAGTAATTTAGTAACGATATTATTTTAAATTTACAAGGCAAAAAAAATTGTTATGAAATGGACAGACGATAGAGGCGGGAACGTAGACGACCGCCGTGGTTCTGGTGGTAGTGGAGGTATGGTTGTAGGTGGAGGCCTCGGGACTTTAATTATAGCTGCGATTATTTTCTTTTTAGGAGGTGATCCTTCAGGCATTCTGAACTCCGGGAGTATACAGTCTTCCGGAAATGGGCAACCACGGGAACTTACAGCCGAAGAGCAGAAAATTGGAGAAATGGTTGATATGATGGGTAAATGGAATATCGTTACCTGGGACCAAATCTTTAAAGAAAATGGAATGACATATACAAAGCCGGGGATTGTTCTTTTTGAAGAAACCACACAATCCGGATGTGGAACAGCTCAATCTGCCATGGGACCGTTTTATTGCCCTGCAGACCAGAAAATATATATGGATATGAGCTTTTTTAATGAACTCCAACAAAGATTTGGAGCCAAAGTAACCGAATTTACTGTTGCTTATGTTTTAGCTCATGAAGTAGGACATCATGTGCAGACTCTTCTGGGAACCACACAAAAGGTAGATGCATTAAGAAGAAGCGGAAGATATTCTGAAACAGATATGAACAGGGTTTCTGTAGCCACCGAACTTCAGGCAGATTTTTATGCCGGAGTATGGGCAAAAAGAACAAATGATACAAAAGGTATTCTTGAACCAGGCGATATACAATCTGCCATAGATGCAGCCCAAGCTGTTGGCGATGATAATATTCAAAAAAGATCTCAGGGTTATGTCAACCAGGAAAGCTTTACCCATGGCTCATCTGCCCAGCGTAAAGAATGGTTTATGAAAGGATACAACACCGGAGACATCAAACAGGGAGATACTTTCAACCAACTTTTAAAATAAATCCTTTTTTTATATACAATTAAAAACCCCTGAATTTCTTCAGGGGTTATTTTTATGGCCGTTCAATTGGATTACTGTTCTTTTTCACTTCTTCTTTTGCTCTTTCTTCCATTCTTTTTCTCATATCTACAGGATTCTGATTACCGCCTCTTCCTCCGCCAGCTCTCGGGGGTGACGGGAAGCCTCCGCCGCCACTCTGCATGAATGACATTGGATCTGTTTTATATTTTTCCTGCTGCTTTACATAATCCGCTCTTTTTACTTTCAAAGTATTTCCAAACTGGTTGAGAGTTACGATTTCAGCAATTTTATAATTCTTCATTAAGTCAAAAGAATAATCACCATTATCATCCTCCACTTTCACGATCAGTCCCGGAAGACCTCCAAACTTATACGGACCATCCTGATAAGGCAGATCTGTAGTAAACCAGGCCGTCCATTTTCTTCCGGCAAAATCTGTTGTCGCTTTCTGAACTTTATACTCTCCTATCTTTGTTGTTTCAGAAGACATTTTCCAGTTCAGAGGACGGTCTTCCTCATAAACGTAGACATCTCTCCCTATTCTGTCCTTAAAATAAGTCTTCTGGCTTACCTTATCTTTTTCTACAGAATAATTGATATGGGTTCTCACTCCTTCCATCTGCTCTCTGCTTACGGAACCTCTGCCTCCTCCACCCTGAAAAGCCTTCTGCAGGATAGAATCTCTCTTATACCTGTTTTCTGAATAAAAAAGAGACTTTTCAGCGGAAATATCTAAATACGCATTTTCAGTTTTAATATCGCTTTTATTTTCTGCGCCCGGTTTCATGGTTACCTGATAAACAAACCGATTGGTTTGCGCAAAAATATGCTGCATTAACAGCGCTAAAGCAATGATGCCTATTTTTTTCATTATAGAATAAATTTATTGTTTGGATTTCAAAAGGTTAACAAAGTTAAGCCATCAATAATAAAAATCGATAAAATAAAATTCCGGATTTTTATTTCCTAATTATTGTACGTATTTTTGCATAATTAAATCATTCTAAATAAATACAATGATAAAAGTATCAGATCAAGCAAAAGCAAAAGCCATTCAGCTGATGACAGAGGATGGTTTCAACGCTGCTGAGGATTATATAAGAGTAGGGGTTAAAAGTGGAGGATGCTCTGGTTTAGAATATGTTTTAGGTTTCGATAATAAAAAAACAGATGCAGATCAGGTTTTTGAAGATAATGAAATCAAAATTGTTGTAGATAAAAAATCTATCCTCTATTTGGCAGGAACAACTCTTGAATACTCAGGAGGATTAAACGGAAAGGGGTTTGTTTTTAACAATCCTAATGCATCCAGAACGTGTGGTTGTGGAGAGAGTTTTTCTTTATAGAAAAGACATTAGATCAAGATATCAGAACTATTTCTGAATCTGAAGCCTAATATCTGAAATTAAAAAAACAATGAGTAAATATACTGAAGACGATTTAAGAGTCGATCTAGAAAATAAAAAATATGAATTCGGGTGGGAAACGAAGATAGATTATGAAGAGTTTCCAATCGGTTTAAATGAAGATATCGTCCGTGCGATCTCCGCTAAAAAAGAGGAACCGGAATGGATGACAGAATGGCGTCTGGAATCTTTCAGAATCTGGCTGAAAATGACAGAACCAACCTGGGCAAACATCAAATATGAAAAGCCCGATTTTCAGGCTATTAAATATTATGCTGCACCAAAAGCGAAACCTGAATTGGAGAGCTTAGATGAAGTCGATCCTGAATTGCTGGCCACTTTTGCAAAATTAGGAATCAATATCGAAGAACAAAAAAGACTTTCAGGAGTTGCTGTAGATATCGTAATAGATTCCGTTTCTGTGAAAACCACTTTCCAGGAGACCTTAATGGAAAAAGGAATTATTTTCTGTTCCATTTCAGAAGCTATTAAAAACCACCCTGATTTAGTAAGAAAATACCTTGGAAAAGTAGTTCCAAGAGGAGATAATTTTTATTCAGCACTGAATTCCGCAGTATTCTCTGACGGAAGTTTCTGCTATATTCCAAAAGGTGTAAGATGCCCAATGGAACTTTCCACTTATTTCCGTATCAATCAGGCAGGAACAGGACAGTTCGAAAGAACGCTTGTGATTGCTGATGAAGGAAGTTATGTTTCTTACCTTGAAGGCTGTACAGCTCCGTCAAGGGATGAAAACCAGCTTCACGCAGCTGTTGTTGAATTGATCGCAATGGATAATGCAGAAATTAAATACTCTACTGTTCAAAACTGGTATCCGGGGAATGAAGAAGGAAAAGGAGGAGTATTCAACTTTGTAACGAAAAGAGGACTTTGCGAGAAAAATGCAAAAATCTCCTGGACACAGGTTGAAACAGGATCTGCTGTAACATGGAAATACCCGTCTTGTATCCTGAAAGGAGATAACTCTATTGGTGAGTTCTACTCTATTGCTGTGACCAACAATCACCAATATGCAGATACAGGAACAAAAATGATCCATATTGGAAAAAACACCAAATCTACAATCATTTCAAAAGGTATTTCTGCAGGAAAATCTCAGAATTCATACAGAGGGCTGGTAAAAGTAATGCCTTCTGCAAAAGGAGCAAGAAACTTCTCCCAGTGTGATTCCCTGTTGATGGGTAATGAATGTGGTGCACATACTTTCCCTTATATTGAAATCAAAGATCCTACTGCCCAGCTGGAGCATGAAGCTACCACTTCAAAAATCGGAGAAGATCAGATCTTTTACTGTAACCAGAGAGGGATTGATACAGAAAGAGCTATAGCCCTGATTGTAAATGGTTTCAGTAAAGAAGTATTGAATAAGCTACCAATGGAATTTGCCATTGAAGCTCAGAAGTTATTGGAAATCTCTCTTGAAGGTTCTGTGGGATAGATTTTATCGCAAAGGAAAACAAAGCTTTTTTAATAGCGGACTGTTTATTTTTTTAAGATAAACAAAGGCGCTAACGCTTAAGAAAGCAATACAAGGTTTGAATAGAGACTTTCTCTAATTAACTTATGTATCTTTGCGAAAATTACACAAATGACCGAAAATGAGATTTCAAAGATTGTCTTTGAAAATGGATTAAAGGTTCATAGGAAATTAGGAATAGGCTTATTTGAAAGTATTTATGAAGAATGCCTTTTTTATGAACTAAAGAAAACTGGAGTTGAAGTTGAAAGACAAAAACCTCTAAATATCCAATACGAAGAGCTGCTGTTGGAAAATGCTTTCAAAATGGATTTATTGATTGAAAACAAAGTTGTTTTAGAACTTAAATCTGTTGAAATTTTGAACAATTTTCATGCTGCACAATTGAAAAATTATTTAAGATTAGGAAACTATAAGCTAGGAATGTTAATAAATTTCAACTCTCACCTTTTTAAAAACGGTGTAATGAGAATAGCAAACGGTCTTGATAATTTTTAGATTAATTAAAGAAATAGTATTTCATTGATAAGCGTTAGCGCCTTTGTTTATCTTATAAAAGCAAAGGAGATAAAAATCTTAGTCTAACGTTGCGATAAACTTGAATATATGTTAGAGATAAAAAACTTGCACGCCAAAATTGAAGATGGCGCAGAAATTTTAAAAGGTATTAATCTTGAAATAAAACCGGGGGAAGTTCATGCAATCATGGGACCGAACGGAGCTGGAAAATCTACTCTTTCTTCTGTTATTGCAGGAAAAGAAGATTATGAAGTTACAGACGGAGAAATTCTTTTTCAGGGAGAAAACATCAGCGAAGATGCTCCTGAAGACAGAGCGCACAAAGGAATCTTCCTTTCTTTCCAGTATCCAGTAGAAATTCCGGGAGTTTCTGTAACCAACTTTATTAAAGCTGCTTTAAACGAAACAAGAAAAGCAAACGGACTGGAGGAAATGCCGGCAAAAGAGATGCTTGCCCTTATCCGTCAAAAATCTGAGCAATTAGGTATAAAAAAAGATTTCCTTTCAAGATCACTTAACGAAGGTTTCTCCGGAGGTGAAAAGAAAAGAAACGAGATCTTCCAGATGATGATGCTTAATCCTAAACTGGCTATTCTTGATGAGACGGATTCAGGATTGGACATTGATGCATTAAGAATTGTTGCAGACGGTGTGAACCACTTTAAAAATGAAGGAAATGCAGTTCTTCTGATTACCCACTATCAGAGATTGCTTAACTATATCCAGCCTGACTTTGTTCACGTTCTTGCCAATGGAAAAATCATCAAAACCGGTGATAAATCTCTTGCATTAGAACTTGAAGAAAAAGGCTACGACTGGCTTCTTAACTAAGAAGAAAACTCTTTCAGCAGGGATTTTATCAATCCTTCCTGAAGATGCGGAAAAACCGCAGTAAATATTATTATTTTTAAATATATAAAATAAGGTGTGATGGCCGAAATATCAGTAATGGCTTTATACGATCAGATTATTGACAATCACGGTGAATTTTTGGAGAGCCTTCGTCACAGATTTCTGGATGAAGATAGAAAAGTTGCTCTTCAAAACTTCGAAAACTTAGGTTTTCCGACAAAAAAAGACGAAGAATATAAATATACCAGCATCAAAGAGATCACAGAGAAAAACTATAATTTTTTCCCTAAAGAAAGTCATAATATCACCAGAGAACAGCTGGATCAGCTGCATTTGGGTGAAGAAAATTTTGACTGGATCGTTTTTGTAAACGGTAAACTTCATAAAGAACTTTCAAAAGTTTCTATCGAGAATGTAGAATTTCTTTCATTTAACTATGCGTTGAATGATGAGAAACATAAAGAAGTATTTGATAAGTATTTCAATACCATTGCTTCTAAAGATACTGCTTTCACGAACTTAAATCTTGCGTACTGCAAATATGGTTTTTTCTTGAAAGTTCCGAAAAATGTAGTGATCGAAAAACCGATTCACATTTTCTACATTTCTCAGAATCAGGAAGAAAATACATTCTACAATACAAGAAACCTACTGATTGTAGAAGAAGGAGCAAAAGTTGAGGTTATAGAAAGTCACCATAATTTCGACAGTACGTATGTACTGACCAATTCTGTGACGGAGATTTTTACATATCCCAATGCAAAAGCAGACTGGCATAAGCTTCAGAATGACAACAACACATCATATCTGATCGACAGTACTTTTGCCAGACAGGAAAAGGACAGTTTAACCACTGTAAATACTTTCTCTTTTGGAGGAAAGCTTGTAAGAAATAACTTGGACTTCATTCATAACGGAAGCAATATCAATTCGTTTATGAATGGGATCACAATTATTGGAAAAGATCAGCTGGTGGACCACCACACAGCAGTTCACCACAATTTCCCGAACTGTGAAAGCTACCAGAACTACAAAGGTATTTTCGACGGAAACGCACACGGCGTTTTCAACGGAAAGGTTTTCGTAGATAAAATTGCACAGAAAACCAACGCCTACCAGCAGAACAACAATGTATTGCTAAGTGAAGGAGCGACTATTGATACCAAACCTCAATTGGAGATCTTCGCAGACGACGTAAAATGTTCACACGGCTGTACAGTAGGCCAGCTTAATGAAGATGCACTGTTTTATTTAAGAGCAAGAGGAATTTCCAAGAAAGAAGCTCAGGCTTTGCTTTTATATGCTTTTGCCAATGATGCAATGCAGAACATTGATATTGAACCGCTTAAAGAAAAAATTTCAAAACTTTTAGCTGAAAAGCTTCAGGTTGATATAGAATTTTAAGACTAATATAAATTGATACCAAAAAAGCACTTCGATCGAAGTGCTTTTTTTATTGTTAAATCCTGCTTACAATTATTTCAGCCAGGACTGATTATCTTTCTTATCGGAACGTTTTTTTCCGTTATCAATATTATACGCAAATCCTACTCCTAAAGTCTGTTTAAGCTGCGTTTTTTGAATTTGGTTATGGTCATACAACAGATCCAGCGTAATATTCGTTGAAATAAACTTGTTGATCTTCATATTAAGAATTCCGCTGTACCCCAGAACCAGATGATCAGGATGATCAAGATAGTTTGAAAACACTGATGCAGTATTAGTCAGGTTGATATTCTCCATAATCTTGATCTTGTAAATAGCAGTACCCAGAAAACCGAACTGAAACAGAGAAGAATCTCCGTTATTTTTAAGTCCGTAAGTTCCTGCGGTCTGGAGATCTTCATCCAGAACAAACGTCCACCTGGCATTGGCCGGACGAAGTGTCATTGTAAAATTATCATTGGGACGGTACGTAACACCGGCACCGATATTAAGGTATCCGGGAGCCATAAAATTGGAGATCTTTTTAGCATCAGGATTATTTCCGTCTTCATAACCTCCGGCAAACTGTGTCTGAAGGCCTATCCCCCCTGAAAGGTACCAGTTTTTAGCAAATTCGCGCCCATAATTGGTGGACAGATTGATCACATCCTGTGTTTTCCTGGTCCCGATGCCTTTTGTATTATTCTGTCCGTAACCCAGGATGATAATATTCTCCCAGAGATCCTTTCCCTTTTCGTAAGTAAGGTTATAATTAACTCCGGCAAGCCACCCAACATTGTTAGCTCCTCCTCCAACCCAGTTTGAGAAAGCAGCCTGGTTGAGCATTAGCGTATTCTGTCCCTGAACGGACCATGCTTTTATGGTATCTGCAGTTACAGCATCAGTTTTAGCTTCCTGAGCCATTGTGGTGATTCCAACAGAAAGGAAAGCGGCCAATAAAATTTTTCTCATAAGTAAAGTATTTCATTACAAAAATATACATATAATTTTTGTTAAAAAACTAATCACTCCTATTTGAAATATTAAATTATTATTTACAGCATTAAAAACCAGCAAAATATACCTTCGAAATGGTCATGAAAAGCATAAATGAACTTATCTCTACTTAAAATATATTATTATTGATGACAAAAGCGCTTCAGAGAAGCGCTTTCATATCGAATTTAATGTAATCTATTTTTTAATCCACCACTGGCTGTCTTTACGGTCAGAACGTTTTACGCCATTATTCAAGATATAGGAAAATCCTATCCCAAGCGTTTGCTTCAGCTGTGTTTTCTGAATCTGATTATGATCATAAAGCAGATCCACCGTAATATTGGATGAAATAAACTTATTCACTTTAAAGTTTACAACAGCTCCGTAAGCAAGAACCAAGCGTTCCGGATGATCCAGATAATTAGAGAACACAGAGGCAGTATTGGTGATATGAACATTATCCATCAGTTTTACTTTATATAAAGCTGTTCCAAGGAAACCGAACTGTAAAAGTGAAGTATCACCGTCATTTTTCAACCCGTAGCTTCCTGCAAACTGCAAGTCTTTATCCAGAACGAATGTCCATCTGGCGTTGACAGGGCGCATGGTTACCGTAAGATTATCATTAGGCCTGTATGTGATACCCATACCGAGATTCAGATAACCGGGAGCCATAAAATTGGAGATTTTTTTAGCCGCCGGATTATTTCCGTCTTCATATCCCGTAGTAAACTGTGATTGCAGCCCGGCTCCTGAAGAGAAATACCAGCTCTTTGAAAATTTACGCCCATAATTGGTAGAAATATTGATCACATCCTGTGTTTTCCTTACCCCAAGTCCTTTAGTATCATTCTGCCCATAATCCAGGACAATAATATTTTCCCACAGATCCTTATCTTTTTCATAGGTAATGTTATAATTTACTCCGGCAAGCCATCCCACATTGTTGGCTCCTCCGCCTACCCAGTTTGAAAAGGCAGCCTGATTGATCATCAGAGTATTTTTTCCTAATACCGACCAGGATTTTACCGTATCTACAACTACTGAATCTCTTTTCAATTCTTCTTGTGCACTTGCATAAATCCCTATAGAAAAGGAAAGAATCAATAAAAACTTCTTCATTATTTTACATGATTTTCATTACAAAAATATTAATATAATTTTTTTAAACGCAGGAATTGACTGATAAAAAGCTTTAAATACATAAAGTTTTCTTTAATAAACCAAAAACAAGCCACTTTAATACATTCAAACTCAAAATATTAAGTTTGAGGTATTAAAATTGAAACCTTTTGTCTTAAAATAAACACCAGTCTTTGAAATACATCGACAAATTTTCCGAAATTTATCATTGGCTTTTGATTTGACGTAACCTCGACATGTTTAAAAATATAATTTCCAAAAGAGCCGTGATAACCCCTTTGCTGATGCTTTCGGCCATGTGGTTCGGCTACTTTCTGCAGATGCAGGGCTTTTTTCAAAGCTGTTTTGGGGCTATAATACCTCTATTACCGGAAGGCTTACTGGGAGTTATTACCTCTCCCCTTCTGCATGGAAATATAGATCATATCATAAGCAACTCTATACCGGTAGCTGTTCTTCTGTTTCTGTTATACCAGTTCTATCCGTTAGTTGCCAATAAAGTCTTTATGATCGGCTGGCTGGCTACGGGCCTCCTGGTCTGGCTGCTGCCTCCGATAGACATCCTCACCGGCGATTATATGTATACCTGTACCATTGGAGCCAGCGGCGTGGTATATGTCCTTGCCTTCTTTCTGTTCTTCAGCGGAGTTTTCAAATGGAATATGAAACTTCTTACCATATCGCTGCTTGTTGTTTTATATTACGGCAGTCTGGTTTGGGGCATGTTTCCGGAGGAATTATTCTACAATCTTCAGGAACCCAGCAAAATATCATGGCAGGCTCATCTTTCGGGAGCTGTTGTGGGAAGCATCATTGCTTTTGCCTTTAAAAATGTGGGCGACAGGAAAAAGAAATACATCTGGGAATTCCCAAACTATTACAGCGAAAAAGACGATAAACTGTGGCAAGAGTATAAAGAAAATCATCCGGAAGACTTTCTGGAGCTGCCTTATAAAAAAAGAGATGACATCTGGGATCATTTGGATGAATTAAGAAAGAAATAAAATGGAATTTGGACGCTCGGAGAGGGAGGTTGAAAGTTACTATTAGACTTAGAATTTCTGAAAGGTATTGAAAGTTCTGGTGAGCTCTATTAAAAAAGTAATAAACAGGCCTATGGCTATTCATTAGGTAATCAATAGCTCCCCTCTTCAAACTTCAGGCTTCCTGACAATATTCAACTCAGGTTATTTTATTACATTTGAAAAAAAACACACATGATCACTGAAGAGTATCTCTATGCAATCGCCTTACGTGAATGCAGCCTGATCGGCGACATTAATTTTCAAAAACTCATCCGCACCTTTGGAAATGCTGAGGAAGCATGGAAAAGAGCAAAAAAGGAATTCAGTAAAACAGATGGCATAGGAAAAAAAACTGTAGCCGATATCGGAAATGAAGAATACCTGAAGTTTGCAGAAAACGAAATCAAATTCTGTGAAAAGAATAACATCCGGATCAGATTGCGGCATATCAAGGAGCTTTCTTATCTGCTTAATGAATGTGATGATGCTCCTGCCATTCTCTACCAAAAAGGAAATTTTGATGATTGCTTACAGAAAATCAGCATTGTAGGAACACGGAATATGACTTCTTACGGCAAGCAGTTCATAGGAGATTTCTTCGAAGCCAGCAAGTCTTCTAAATACATGTCTGTCAGCGGATTAGCACTTGGCGTTGACAAAGAGGTTCATGAGCAGTCTATTCAGTTTAAAATACCTACCATGGCCGTTCTTGCTCATGGTTTTCATACGCTTTACCCATCCAAAAACAGGAAACTGTCTGAAAGAATACTGCAGGAAGGCGGGACATTAGTAACAGAATTTAATTCTTCCCGAAAGCCGGACCGCGAAAATTTTATTCAAAGGAATAGAATCATTGCCGGAATTTCTCCGTCAACGATAGTGGTAGAAACAGGTTTTGGTGGCGGGTCTATAAGTACCGCATCCTTTGCCAACGACTATAACCGTGAAGTTTTTGCCCTTCCCGGAAAGATAACGGATCCATACAGCCAGGGTTGTAACCAGCTGATATTCCAGAATAAAGCAGCTGCCATATCCTCTGTTAAAGTGCTGATAGATTCAATTGGGCTTAATCATTCAAAAGGTAAAGTCGCGGAACTGTTCCCATATAGTGAAACAGATCTACAACTTACTGACACTCAGGAAAGCGTATATAGGTCTATAAAAGCCCATCCTCAGGTATCTCTGGATGATCTTGCAGAGATGATTTCGGTTCCTTCTTATAAAATTCTCCCTATAATTTTAGAATTGGAGCTTTTGGGGAAACTAAAATCATTTTCCGGGAGGCAATTCATGGCAATTTGAGAATTAACGATTTCTTAATATTGCATTATTTGAGACTTAAATTTTAATATTTAATAAAATTTGATCATAAATTATCAATTTAATAATATTTCGAAACATTATTATTTAATTTTCAACAATGTTGAAATACAGTATTGTGAATCTTGAAAAAAAAATTAAATTTGTTGACAATAATATTCAACCCTAATATATGGAACAATATAATATTGACCAGAAAATCCAGGAGTTTATTGCCAAGATTGAAGCAAAAAATCCTAATGAACCAGAATTTTTACAAGCCGTAAAAGAAGTAGCTGTGACTGTAATTCCGTTTATTATGACCAAAAAGGAATATACAGGAATGAAGCTGCTGGAAAGAATGGCTGAAGCTGAAAGAATTATTATCTTCAGAGTTCCATGGGTTGATGATAAAGGAGAGATCCAGGTCAACAGAGGTTTCAGAATTCAGATGAACTCTGCCATCGGACCATACAAAGGAGGAATCCGTTTCCATCCTACCGTAAATCTTTCAGTTCTTAAATTTTTAGCTTTCGAGCAGGTATTTAAAAACTCACTGACTACTCTTCCAATGGGAGGAGGTAAAGGAGGTTCGGATTTCGATCCACAAGGTAAATCTGACATGGAAGTAATGCGTTTCTGTCAGGCTTTCATGACTGAATTATGCAAGCATATCGGTCCTGAAACAGATGTACCTGCAGGAGACATTGGTGTAGGAGCAAGAGAGATCGGATATCTATTCGGACAATACAAAAAAATAAGAAACGAATTTACCGGGGTACTTACAGGAAAAGGTCTTGCTTACGGAGGTTCACTGATCCGTCCTGAAGCTACAGGATATGGTGTGGTATACTTCGCAGAGCAGATGCTTAAAACAATTAATGAGACTTTCAAGGATAAAACGGTAAGTGTATCAGGTTTCGGAAATGTGGCATGGGGAGTAATCAAAAAGGCAACTGAGCTTGGTGCTAAAGTAGTAACAATCTCTGGACCTGACGGTTATATCTATGATAAAGACGGTATCAGCGGAGAAAAGATCGATTATTTATTAGAACTTAGATCTTCCGGAAACAACAGAGCTGAAGACTATGCTAAAAAATATCCTTCTGCTGAGTTCCACGCCGGAAAACGTCCTTGGGAAGTGAAATGTGATGTAGCGTTTCCTTCTGCTACCCAAAACGAACTGGATCTTGAAGATGCTAAAGTTTTGGTAGAGAACGGATGTCTTTGCGTTACTGAGGCTGCGAATATGCCTTCTACTTTAGACGCAATCAATTATTTCCTGGATAATAAAATATTATTCTCACCTGGTAAAGCTTCCAATGCCGGAGGTGTTGCTACTTCAGGTCTTGAGATGACGCAGAACTCTATCCGTCTTAACTGGACTTCTGAAGAAGTTGATGCAAGACTGAAAGAAATCATGATCGGTATTCATAAAGCTTGTAGAGACTACGGAAAAGACGAAGATGGCTACGTAAACTACGTGAAAGGGGC
Organism: Chryseobacterium sp. NFX27; assembly: GCF_049887855.1. Classification (NCBI taxonomy): domain Bacteria; kingdom Pseudomonadati; phylum Bacteroidota; class Flavobacteriia; order Flavobacteriales; family Weeksellaceae; genus Chryseobacterium; species Chryseobacterium sp. NFX27. Next base: position 43,562 of record NZ_JAGEKK010000020.1, read on the forward strand.
AAATATTGCCGGATTCGTGAAAGTGGCGGAAGCAATGCTGGCTCAGGGAGTGGTATAAAAATAAAATAAAGGTTGGGAAATTCCCAGCCTTTTTTGATATAGCCTGTTCCCGGGATAATGGGAAAAAAGTAAAAAGTGAAAGGAGAAAGCGCAGTATTATACTGCGCTTTTTTTATTTTTACAGGATGAAAAACACCTTCAAAAATATAAATGAATATATTCTTTTGTTTCCTGATGAAGTTCAGCAGAAACTTATAAAACTAAGAGAAACTATCCATTCCGAAATTATAGGGCTTGAAGAATATATCGGCTATCAGATGCCTGATACAAGGGAAAACCTTTGGGCTATTTTGCAGGCTATAAAAAACATGTAGGATTTTATCCCGGTCCTGAAGGCATCTGTGCTTTTGAAAAAGAGTTTAAACAAAAACAATATAAGTTTTCAAAAGGAACGGTTCAGTTTCCGGCAGACCAGGACATTCCAGTGGAACTTGTTAGAAGAATAGTGCAGTTCAGAGCCAATGAAATAGATCAAAAAAAATCCTGAGACATTCGCCCCAGGATTCCTTTCTATATTTACGGTTTATTTATTTTTATTTTTTATTTTTCTGTCTCTTTTTACAGCGTCTTTATTTTTTGAATTCGCTGTGTCGGTTTTCGACTTATCCCAATTGTTGTTGGTGTTAGTGTTATTTGGATTATTCATAGTACTATTGTCAGTCCTCATATCCCGATTGCTCCTGGTGGTATCAGATCTCGTGGTGTCTCTTTTCTGTGGAATTGTCTGTGCCGAAACAGCTACTGTTCCTACTAATAATGCTGTTGCTAAAATTAACTTTTTCATAATATTAATAATTTAGAATGGTATTATGTTAAATGCAATTTTTATACTAAAACATTCTGTAAGTAACTGTTTTAACGTGTTTTATAATTCTTTAAGATAATTTAAATGGTAAAACTCCACTAAAAAATCCTGAGACATTCATCCCAGGATTCCCTTTCTACTTTGCTCAATATTTACTACTTAGATGACTTTGCTTTTTTCTTAGCTTTTCTTCCTTCTTTTCCCTCTGCGGGTTTTGTAGCATCTGTTGCGGTCTCCGTATTCACTGTAGCCGTAGCATCAGTTGTTGCAGCGGGAGTTGTCGCCGCATCCACCGTAACAGTTGATGTGGTATTTTGTGTTTGAGTACTGGTGTCTGTAGTAGTGCTCGGCTGTGTATTCTGCTGTTGTGTCTGAGTGGTCTGGTTATTAGACGTATCGGCTGGCTTTTGTGGTTGTGTCTGTGCCTGGGCCGATACTGCGATTACGCCGACTAAAGTAAACGCTGCAGTTAAAACTAACTTTTTCATAATGTAATATTTTAAATGGTTGTTTAACTTAAACGACACTCTTTTTACTAAATTATGTATAACAGTCTTAATTAACGTACTTTATAATTATTTAAGATATTTTATACGAAGGATTATTTCGAAATATTCTTCATCATTCTTTCCACGAATTCAAATGCAGCCGGGCATATGACAGTATTTTTGAGCATTAAACTATTGATCTGGTAGATCTTTTTGCGATCTGTATGCGGATATTCCCGACAGGCTTTGGGCCTTACTTCATAGATGGAGCAGGTATTGTCATTATTCAGGAAAAAACACGGAAGATTCTGAAGCACCTTATCGTTATCTTCATCTACCCTTAAGTATTTAGCTTCAAAATCAGCCTGTTTCATTCGCAGATGTTTTGAAATGCGTTCAATATCTTTTTCGGTATATAAAGGTCCTGTTGTTTTGCAGCAATTGGCACACTGCAGGCAATCCACTTCATCAAAAACTTCGTCATGGGTTTCCTGCACGATATAATCGAGATTTTTGGGCGGTTTCTTTTTCAGTCCGTCCAGAAATTTCTTATGTTCTTTCTGCTTCTGTAAAGCCTGTTTTTTGTAAACGTCTACATTCATTATCTATATCTCCTGCAAAGAAGGGAGATCTGCTTTTTGATAGTCATTAATTTTATCCAGGTCCAATATGGTTGTCTGATCATTATTATCCGGATAATACATTGGGGCAAACTTAGCTCCATAAACAATTTCTTCCGATACATAGGAAGACCTCTGAACGACAGTATTGGAAAAGACTTCATCAAATGCCCGGACCTGAACGATAATCTCAATATCTGTGCTCTTAAAATCATCTTCAGAAAAGCCGTAGAACGGTGAATCTTCCTTTATTTCATGAACTACTGTCCAGTTCAGCGCCAACGTGTTGATCTTACTCAGATGAATTTTTAAAGAATAAAAATTACTTTTTGGGATCCCATTCTCTATCACTTCAATAGCCGTTGAGACAATAACATCTGCATCTGTCAAGGCATTGTTCTTATAAGGAGCCAGCCTGAACATCAAAGCCCTTGATTCTTTAAACGGAGCAATAACTGCAATATCGGAAAACCGGAGGTAAGCTCTTGGTCTTGAAAATCTTCCGTAAAAAAGTCCGGTTGCAATGGCAAAGGTAAGCAATCCCAGGAAAGCTTCAAAGGTAGCTACCAAACTCGCCATAAAACCTACGGGCGCAATTCTTCCGTAACCCACTGTGGTAAAGGTTTGTGAACTGAAGAAAAACACATCAATGAACTCGTTCAGAGGATCACTTTTATCAATTCCGGTAAGATGCTCCACTCCAATGAGATAGTAAATCATCGCGAATACCAGATTAATCAGAATATAGGCGACCACCAGGTAAGATAAAAAGCGGAAAGTCGACAGGTTCAGCATGGTGTGATACCAGCTCAATCTATTGAATACATTCACGCCTCTTCGTTTTACATTCGGTAGCCCGTCCTTATTGATGAACCTTCCGGACGCATTGCTTCCAAAACCGCTGTTTTCGGTGTTTTTCTGACGGATTTTTTTCCTGAATCCTCTGGTCATTTCTTAATCATTTAATTGGGTTACGTTAAGCAGGAGGAAGATTACAGCTCTTTCTTCTTCCGGATATTTAAAAAGCAAAGTTAAGAATAGAATCCTTTAAGATGACTGTGTTTTTTAGCAATCATTCTTTTAAAATGATGTCTTCAAATGGCAGATGGTTTTTAATAGTCTCTATGGAGCTTTTACTCAAAAAAGACATAACAAAAAACAGCAGAAAATTTTGAATTTCTGCTGTTAATACCATTTTTATTTAAGTAGTTTATATCTTTTGTGCGGGTGATTCCAGCACAGTAACACTTACATTGCTGACAGATTTTACAATCCCAGATTCTCCGTGTACATTGGAAAGGAAATTAGGAAAATTTTCAATAGGAAAAGCCCAATAATAATGTCCATCTACCGGAGAAGGAAAGTTGGCCTGCAATCTTCCGGTTAATTTCATAGGCACAAAGTATTCAACAGAAGACCCTTTTAATTTCGTCAGAATAGAAATAGTCTTTTTAGAATGGGCCGGCACAATAGCCTTGTAAGTGCTGGTTTCTGTAATTTCTTCTGAATTTTCTGTACCTTCCGTTGTATCCCCTCCTACCACAACTTTAGTGCTTGCTGAAGCCTTTGCAACTAGCGGAATATCAACGGATACTGATGCTGCCACCTCAAATGACCCTGAGACAGTACGTTTCCAGGAGGTAGCATATCCTTTTTTATAAGAATAAGATACTGTAATTTCACTTTCCCTGTCTCCATTATTAACAGCCTCCGTAGTATAGGCATTATCCGGCAGATCTACCCCGTCTGTTTTTATCGTTACCTCAGGAGTTCCTAAAACAATAGAGACATTAGGATTAGGAGCCGTATTCCGGACATCTCCATCAACGGACAAATCAGGATCAAATATAATTCCATCGGGAACCTGGCCCGCGTAGGCAAAAACATTTTTCAGCCTTATTCTTTCTCCAGAAAAACTGATATCATACCCCATATCTTTCAGGTGATTTGATTTAAAAGGAATTTCAAGTTCTTCTTCATTGGCTGATCTATAGTTTGAGCTTATGTCATTACTCGTTCCCGCTAATTTAAACTCATCTACAATTTTCCATCCTTTCTGAAGCATCTGTGTCTCTGTAAGCTGTACGTTCTTTACATCCATATAGTTTACATTTTCCGAATCATCATTAATAGAATTCACTTCATCTCTTGAACATGATGCAGAGAATGCTAATAATAAAAGGGCCAATAAAGAATTGATTTTTTTATTCATTTTAATAATTTTTTAGTGTTTAATAATTAAATCTACAAAATCAAAACTCATTAACAGGCTTTTTTTACGAATTAAATAAATTTTAACCATAATTAAATTATGATTTAATTTTTGTCACCTTTGCAATTTGAGTCAATTTTTTTTTATGAAATTTATCAAGTCGCTACATGAATTTTTAATTTGATTTTGCAGTACATTTGAAGTATGAAAAAATTGGAATCAAGAGAAGACATTGAGCATCTTGTTAATTCATTTTACACGAAAGTCGTTAAAGATGAGACGATTGGTTTTTTCTTTAATGATGTAGCCAAAGTAGACTGGGACAAACACCTTCCGAAAATGTATTCTTTCTGGGAGTCTATTCTTTTTGGGCAGATGAGCTATAAAGGCAATCCCATGGGTGTTCATTTTCCGATCAATGAAATTCAGGCAATGGAACAGAAGCACTTTGATCAGTGGCTAAAGCTTTGGAGAGAAACCATTGAGGAAAATTTTGCCGGAGAAAATGCTGATATGGCCATTTATAAATCCGAAAACATTGCCAGGCTGATGGCTTTTAAAATGGAGCTGGCGAGGAGACTTTGATATACGTTCGGGAGTCTGAGAGTTCAGGGGTTTGAGAGAGTCGGAGAGTTTGGTAGTGAAGATTAATTATGGAACGATAACCGTAAAAATGTAGGCTGCAAGATTCACCAATAAAACCGTTCCGTACAGGACATTCGTTTTTCCGCGGCTTAAAGAAAGCATCACTATAAATACGGATAATGAAAGGAGGATAATATCTTTTTTATCAAGTCCCAATACCAATGGGATATCGTACATGATACAAACAGCAGATACTGCCGGAATTGTCAATCCAATACTTGCCAAAGCAGATCCCAATGCCAGGTTTAAGCTGGATTGTATCTGGTTGCTTCTTGCAGCACGTATGGCGGCCACTCCTTCAGGAAGAAGTACTACACCCGCAATAATTACCCCTACCAAAGATTTCGGAGCACCAATACTTTGTACCATTTCTTCAATGGTTCCGGAAAGTCCTTTAGCCATCAGGACAACAATAATCAGGCATACTACCAGAAAGCCAAAGCTGATGAGCGTTTTTTTCAGTGAGGGAATATAATGTTCTTCCGGATGTTCATCAGGAACGATAAAATAGCTTCTGTGACGCACCGTCTGTACCATCAGGAAAACGCCGTAGATCACAAGACAGGCGATGGAGATAAAAATAAGCTGTGCTTCGTTATAGAAGGGCCCGTTGACACTAGAGGTAAAGTTGGGAAGGACAAGGGTAAGGACAAGTATTGAAACAATGCTTACCAGATAGGTCGTAGCGGAAGTCCTTGCAAAGAACTGTTCATGATATTTTACACCGCCTATAAGGATACAAATCCCCAGAATTCCGTTAAGAATGATCATTACGGCAGCAAAAACGGTATCTCTGGCCAGCGTGATCGCCTGATCTCCGCCGGCGACCATCAGCGAGATGATAAGCGCAACTTCAATAATAGTGATACAGAGGGCGAGAATAATGGTTCCGAAAGGTTCCCCTACTTTATGAGCTACCACTTCAGCGTGATGCACTGCGGATAAGACACTTCCGGTGAGCAGGATTCCTGCAATAACATCATATAAAATTCCGGTTCCCATTAATCCGGAGAAGTAATACCCTACAGCAAAGACAGGGAAAATATACGTATAATGTAAAAGTTCTTTTAATCTCATAAAGCGTCTACAAAATACAAAAAATCTATGAAATTTGAAATATCAAAAGAAAATATTAATCATATTTTAATCTAATAAGTAAGGTTCTGAAGTTCGAAGAGGGAAGTTATTGAGGTCATAAAGGATAACCCCTACCCACTTTTTATTCTTTTAAAACCTACTTTATTAATTTACTACCACCACCATTGATATTGAAACTGAATATTAACTTCCAACCTCCCGTCTTCCATCTTCCTTCCCCTTAGTGCACCCACAGGTTAAAATCCAGAAAATCCGTCAGCATATGAAACAAAAGACCGATGGCCACAATTCTGATATTTCCTTTAAAAAATAGCAGCAAAAAATACACCGCAATGGCATAATAGGAATGTAAAATGTGAAAACCTATACTATTTCTTGAAGGGTCAAAAACAGGATTGGCAAAAATATGATCCAGATCTACGAGCATGGTAGCCAGCATAATGAGATAGGCTTTCTTCCAGTTTTTGCGAAAGAAAATAAAGGCTATGAAAACCGGAAAAACCAGATGCAAAAAATAATGCGTGAATGTTTTAAGTAATGCAATTTCAGATAAAGTCATTAATACTCAGTCAGTTTTTTTAGGTTTACGGAGCCTTTACCATCTTAAAATCAATGGCAGTTCTCCTTTCTTCGCTTTGATTTTCACCCAATAGCTTTGGGCCTTATTCCCGTAAAATACATATTCTATATCGGTAAACAGCTTTTTCTCTGTCGTTGATAAAATACTTAATGAAGAGACCAGCATGGGACTGTTTCTGACGAAGATATAATTTTCTTTGATCTTTGGGGATAAAGCGATCGGTTTTCTGGTAGATTTTATGATAAATCCGCTATTATTTTGTTCTATAGTATTCGGCTGAAAAGGAATTGCCGTGAATTGATTCTGGGCATTGATCCATTTTTTATGCTGAAAATATTCCCAGGCCTTTTCGGAAGCTGAGCTTTGAATATCAATTATATACTTAGGCTGGATGATTTTCTGAACGGTTTTTTTCTCAATCTCATTAAAATTATCATCGTAGCCGTAGCTGATGATAGTGTCATTCACCCGTTCTAGATCGGCGGTAGCTCTAAAATAACTGATCTGGGCAGAATCTACAAGATTTTTATTCAAAAGAGAAGCATAATTCTTCACATTACGGGCATCCAGCTCGACGTCTAAAAAGCGGTTTTTTTTCTGAATGTCAGCAGCAATGAAAGCTAAAGAACCTGTTTCTGAAGTGTTTTTTATTTCAATTTCATCCATTTTCAGTTCAATAGAAAAATTCTGAATTTTCTGTCCGGAAATAAAAGAGATACTTCCTAAAGACTTATTGATAAACCGATCTGCATTCAGGATTTTTTTTTCTGAAGAAAGCCATTGCCCGATCTTCTCAAAAGCAGAAGCAGAAGTTCCGACGATCCCATTTCCGCCTTGTATTTTGACAAAAATCTGATCTTTCCGGAATACATTTTTCCCTTGGTTCACAAATTGATGGCCCTTTAAATAAGCTGAGAATTTTTGCGGATCTTTTAGTTCAACCACACTGTACCATTCTGAGAATTTAGTGTCTTTGAGGTGGAATATCTGTAAAAAATCCGGAGTTTTGATTCCTGAATTTTGTAATGAAACCGTTTTTTTATCCTTCGTTTTACTTTCTGTCCATTTTGAGGGATGCGCCATGAAGCTTAAAATATACTGTCCCGTTAATTTTTTAACATCGATCAAAACAACGGCATTTGCATTTCCAGGAACAAACTGTAATGTTTTGTTTTTATAGAAAAATACAAAATAGAACGCAGCTGCGAGTAAAAGAGTTAACGGGACAATAATTTTTTTCTTGTTCATTTACAGTATTTGAGTCTTCTTTTCTTCTTCATTGATTTTATAAATCTCATCGAACAGATCAAAGAAATACATTAAGCTGTTTTCCGAAGAATTTTTAATATTATAGTCTATTTCTGTTTCTACGCTTTCTCCTTTCACCTCTGTTTTATAATACATTTCACCCACATTCTTTCTGAAGAGATCCAGTGATTTTCTTTCGGAAGGTGTTTTGAATTCTTTTTCCAAACCGATTAAAAGTTTCTGAATATCCAGCCTTCCGGATAATGGATATTTAGATGAATCTTTCGCCCATTGCTTAGAAACATCAGACTGACCCTGAGGGCTGATATTGTCTGTAGAACTGGTCAGGTAAACGATACCGTCTTTTACCGTCATGTACAGCTGATCCATATATCCGCCTCCTTTTTCATCCTTGAATGAGTAAAAGCTTCCTATTTTTGAGAATTTCTTAGACAAATGCTTATTGGTAGCCATTACATTGAAAACACGGTTCCAATAGCCTTCATTTTCTGTTGCAAAAGCAAATGTAAAGTTGGGAACGGCTACATCTTTGGTTTTCTTTACTTCTTTTTCATTGTAGTCGTCATCATACTCGTAATCTGTATACTCTACTTTTTTGGACTTTAATTCATTCAGGACAAAGATTCCGTTGCCCGGCGCTATTTTGGTGATGGCTTCTTCATCCAGAACAATTTTCATGGTTTCCATCATGAGCTCCATTTCTTTTTTATACTCACTGTCTCCCGTGTCTTTAAGAAGGTCGTACATCAAATCAAAAGTTTTAGCGCCGTTTACATTCATAACATAATAGCCAATGCTTTTTTCATTGATCAGTGCCGCCAGTTTCTTATTTTTCTTGCCTTTATAAAAGGATGAAATGGTCTTCTGGATTTCCGGATTTTTATGCTGATAGTTATTGACCAGCTTTACTTTATCCTTGTCAAAATATAAATTGTAGTATGAACTTGATTCGTATGCATTTCTTAAAAACTGCCCAAATTCAAAACGCTTCATCATTTTTCCATAGATGCCGTCATTGACCATCTTTCCGTAATCTGTGTAAACATAGGCATCGGCGTTAGTATCTCTGAATGTAAGCATAGCTTTCGGCACTTCAATTTCTAAGTTTGAGCTGAAGTACTGGTCGAAACGGTCTTCTGCAAGTTTCTTCACTATTTTGAAGTTTTCAATGCGCGCAGAATCCAGTTCTTTCTGGTAGGCCGTATCTATTTCAGTTTCTGCATATTCTTCCTCTCTTGGATAAACTTCTTCAGCTTTACCTTCACCTTCAGAATGCTGGGTGTCTACGTTTTCCTTCGGATATTTGTGATTCTTTTCCAGATACTTGATATCTTTCTGAATTCTGGTGATCTCCTTGTTATTTTCCCTGATGTTATCTTTTAAATATTTAATATCTTGTTTCAGACTGATTATTTCCTCTTTATAATCGAAGGGTATTTCCGGTTCTATGGCATAAGCACTGTCCACAGCAGCAACAGCCACACTGTCTGCAACGGTTGCAGTACTGTCTATAACAGTTTCAGTCCACATATCTTTATAAGGCTTGGTATAGTTCACCATACTCAAAACAGCACGGTCATTATTCCATGCAACAAAAATATTATCATCTATATCCACATAAGAATAATTCTTTTTCTTAGAAATTTCCAATCCTTTTTTCTTGGTAGAATTGATGAATTCCTGAAACTTTTCTTTATTATCTACAATAAAATGAGTCGTATAGGTCTGTATTGAGTCATTAAAACTGGCATAATGATATTGGATAGCATCATACTTAATTCCCGTCTTGGAATAATCATTCCACGAAGATTTTTCTTTACTTTTTTTGCTTAATTCATGCAATAAAGGATTAAGCTTTTGCCAGTTGATTTTCTGATTCAGCTGTTTTCCGTTGATTTCCATATAAAATATGGCATCGCTGGGAAGTTTCATGCTTTTTTGTGCAAAAACAAGCATAAAACCAAATAGTACGAAAGTAATTATTTGTGTTTTTAATAATATAGATTTCATGGTTAAATGTTAAAGTTTATTGAAATAATATTGTGTTTTGTAATTGTTTTTTTTGAAAAATGAGGTCCAGGATATCCGCTTCCAGTTTTACCGCTTTTTTATTCGGAGCCAGCAGATAAGCACTGTTGGTCTGTGATTTTACGGTATTTTCAAACTGCATTACCGAGGTGTATCTGGCATTATTGAAAATCTCCTTATCTGCCTTTCCCATTTTGTCGTAATCCGCTTTGAAGGTGTTGACCTTGTTTCTGATCAATGTTTTTTTCTGAAGGTTCTGGCTGTAAATTTGTGTAGGAACCATTTTTCCAAGGATATTTTTGGCTTTCAGCTGCTCCAGTCCGGCATTAATATTTTCAATCTTTTTAAAATTACAGCTAAGTTTGATGATGTAATTATCAAAATCCATTGAAGTTTTTACGTTGCTGATTCCCGGGGTTGCTTTAAAAATTCTGGCAGCTTCATTGATTTTATTTTCAATTTCACCTTTTTTGGGAACTTTTTTTCCGTTAATCGTCTCCATCTTAGAAATGGAAGCCAGCCTTGTTTTGCTTTTACTGGCGTTAAGAATAATGGTATATTCTCCTGTTCCGTCGGCCTTAACATTCACTTTATCCAAAATATCAAAACAGCTGGTCAGCAATAATAAAGGAAAAAGCAGTAAAAAAAGCTTCAGAAGATTTTTCATAATTGAATTTTAAAACACAAAACTACTTAATTCCGTTTGAAAATACTTTATGGACGCTGTTATTTCACTGAAAACAGCCATTTTTTCAAATTCTGCCTTTCAGATAATCCTGTCTTACTTCCTCATCCAACTTTTCGATGGCATATCTCAGACAGGTTCTCGGCATCTCCTGATAATGTTTATTTAAAAAACTGATCAGCTCAGTTTCGTTTTTCTGTCCCATTTCTCTAAGCAGCCATCCGTTGGCTTTATGCATCAGGTCATGCGTATGTTTCAGGTTTTTGGTTACAAATTCTTTAGTCAGTTCAAAAGAGCCTTTTTTCACGTAGTGCATTGTACCTACAACAGCAATCCTCTTGTGCCACATTTCTTCAGAATCTGAAAGGTTTCTCAACAATTCTTCTCTTCCGTTTTCAAAAGCATACCTTCCCAAAATCTTGTAGCAGCTTGAATCTACCAGATCCCAGTTATTAACATACGGAAGATGGTTCAGATAAAACTCTATGATTTCTTCTTTCACAGTTTTATCCTTTGTTTTTTCAAATTTAAAGATGAGCATGAAGAGTGCAGTAAGCCTGTGTTCGTGGTATTTTGAAGATAAGAGAACACTGAGATCCTGCAGGCTTATCTTAGCATAATATTCTTTAGCAACAGATCTCTGATCCGGAACTTTCACGCCTAAGAACAGGTCTCCTTCTCCATATTCTCCTTTTCCTGTTTTGAAGAACCTCGGAAAGAATTCAGCTTTTTCGGGAACGGAAAGAACCGCTAATGCTTCTTGTATTTCTTTGATTATATTGCTCATGCAGTGGTTTTATGAATCTAATTAATGATGAACAATTATAAACTGTTTATTAAGCATGTTCATCCGCCACAACACTTTCCTGCGTTTCTTCTTCTTTTGCAATGGCTTTCGGATTGGCTACCTTGGCAATAGTAAGTCCCTGAACAATAATGGAAAATACAACTACACAGTAAGTGATACTTAAGATAATTTCACTGTATTCACTTTTCGGGATAGACATCGCCAATGCAATGGAAACTCCACCTCGGATTCCTCCCCAGACGAGAACCTTTACGGTTTGCGGACTAAATCTTGTTCGAAGAGACATAAATTTTGTAGGGACCCAGATCGAAATAAAACGGGCAATTAAAACGACTGCAATGGCCAAAAGTCCCGGAACCATAAAATGTTTTAAGTCTTTGATCATCAACAGTTCAAAACCTATAAAAAGGAATAGAACAGCATTAAGAATTTCATCGATCAGCTCCCAGAATTTGATGAGATAATCCTGGGTAATGGATTTCATTTTGAAACTTACGTTAAAATTACCCATGAATAAACCTGCGGCAACCATCGTTAAAGGCCCGGAAATATGCATCTGTCTTGCAACAAGATACCCTCCCATTACTACGGAAAGTGTTACCAGAACAGAAATGATATAGTCATCCACCTCACGCATCAGCCTGGAAGTGATCCATCCCAATAAAACACCGAGCAGGATTCCACCACCTGCTTCTTTCAGCAGAAGCAATCCGATACTTTCAACACCCAGATCCACTTCTTTCCCAATGGCAAGCTGCATTACGACTGTAAATACCACTACGGCCATACCATCGTTGAAAAGAGATTCTCCAGCCACTTTTGTCTCCAGTGATTTAGAAACATTGGCCTGCTTCAGAATACTTAAAACAGCTACCGGATCGGTAGGGGAAATAAGCGCTCCAAAAAGCAGACAGAAGATAAACGGAAGCTGAATTCCTAAAAAAGGCAGCAGATAAAACATCCCGAATCCTACTACAAATGTGGAAATAACCACTCCAGCCGTAGAAAATATCAATACCGGCCTGAACTGCTCCTTGAGATCATTGATATTGATATGAATTCCTCCTGCAAAGAGCAGGAAATTAAGCATGGCACCCATCAGAACTTCTGTAAAGTCTATACCATTCATTAACTTGTTAAGATGCCCAAAAGTTCTCGGAAGCACTGTTTCTCCAAACATCACCAGAAAAATAGAAACCACGATGGCAATCACCATAATCCCGATAGTACTGGGAAGTTTCAGGAATCTGTAATTGAGATATGCAAAAATTGATGCTAATACTATTAAGGCTGAAAATGAATAATATAATTCCACTAAGTGTTTTTTTAATTAATTTATAGGTCTGAATAAAGGATTTTTATATACAGTTTACGCCCGTCTTTTTCCCAAATATCAAACATTCCGTCTTTGGCAGGCTGTGACCCTCTTACATAGTCTTTTCCGATATTCAGTATATTCAGCAGGATGTATTCATCGCCTACAGAATTGACTAAATAGGCTGTTTTTTCAGAGCTTCCGTTTCCGGAGTTCTTTATTCCTTCGGTAAGCAGTCGGAACTGGTTCAGATGATGCATAAAATTGCTTCCGTCTTTCCGGGAGTCATAGGCCCTCAGAAGGACAAGAAGTACATCCAGATTGGTAGGATCTTTACCGTAAAGAACTTTACCCAGCCTGATGCACTCTTCAAAATTCCCCTGCTTAAAGGCATCCGTCAGACTTTTAAAATTCTCATCAACTGCTGAAACTTTATCATCCCTGAAATTTCTGCCATAGTAAAGATACTGGGCTTCAATACTGTCCAGAGATTTAGGATATCCTTTGTATTTAAAAATCAGTTTCTCATAATTGTAGGGAGAATCCGGATTCTTAAGGCTTTTCTCAATTTGTTTTAAATCAATTTTTGATTTCTGGCTGAAGCCGAAAACCGAAATGAAAAGCAATAACAGGAAAAAGTTATATTTCATTAATCGTTGTTTTCTTCTTCTTCATCGTTGTCGAAATATTCAAAAAGGAAATCATTGTATGGGAACCTGGAGATGTGTATCCTCATTACCTCATCGTAGATCATTTTCTTCATTTCCGGGAAGTTTTCTTTCGTTAGAGCAGAGATAAATACAGTCGGATATTTAGATTTACCCATCCATGTTTTTTTCCACTCTTCCAGAGAAACATTCTTTTTTGTAGATGGTGTAAGATCATCTTCATCCTTTTTATCATAGCTGAAATCATCAATTTTATTAAAGACCATGATCATCGGTTTCTGATGGGCATTGATCTCCATTAACGTCTGATTAACAGATTCAACCTGATCTTCAAAGCTTTCATGGGAAATATCCACCACATGAATAAGCAAATCTGCTTCACGGACCTCATCCAGCGTAGATTTAAAAGACTCTACAAGCTGTGTCGGAAGTTTTCTGATGAATCCTACCGTATCGGTAAGCAGAAACGGCAAATTGCCAATAACCACTTTTCTTACCGTTGTATCTAAGGTGGCAAACAATTTATTTTCTGCAAAAACCTCAGATTTGGAAAGCGCATTCATCAGCGTAGATTTTCCTACGTTGGTATATCCCACCAAAGCAGCGCGCACTACCTTTCCGCGGTTGTTACGCTGAGTAGCCATCTGCCTGTCGATGGTTTTTAGTTTGTCTTTTAACAGGGAAATCCTGTCACGGATGATACGGCGGTCAGTTTCAATCTCTGTTTCCCCGGGACCTCTCATCCCGATTCCCCCTTTCTGACGTTCAAGGTGGGTCCACATTCTCGTCAGACGCGGCAAAAGATATTGGTACTGTGCCAGTTCCACCTGAGTTCTCGCGTAAGAAGTCTGTGCTCTCTGTGCAAAAATATCAAGGATAAGATTGGTTCTGTCCAGAATTTTCACTTCTATTTCTCTTTCGAGATTTTTAAGCTGGGAAGGAGACAGTTCATCATCGAAAATAATAGTTCCGATCTCGTTTTCCTTTACATATTCTTTTATTTCCTGTGCCTTTCCGCTTCCGATAAAAGTTTTGGAATCCGGCTGAGTTAATTTTTGAGTAAAACGTTTTTGAACCGTTGCACCTGCTGTGAAGGCTAAAAATTCAAGTTCATCCATATATTCCGTAAGCTTGTCTTCATCTTGATTTTGGGTAATAACCCCTACCAAAACTGCTCTTTCGTAATTATGTTGTTTCTTATCTAGCATTAATTCTGTCTATGTTTGTGATTTTCACAAGATACCAATTTCAGGAAAAAAAACAAAATCATTTTTTAATTTTCCCTATTTTTTTAATGTTAATTTAAGTTTACAATATCTTTCATTTGTAAAAATTCAATACCTTTATAACGCTGATTTGTAACCAATAAACAATTAAAATTACAAATCTCATAAAAACTAACGCCAAGATCATGAATTCCCATATTAAATGTATGATTATTGATCATGATGAACTGGACAGACTGGTTCTTCAGCATCACATCAGGCAATACGATAATATAGAGATTGTTGCGTCTTTTGATTCAGCCGAAAAGGCAGTTCCTTATCTGGAATTCCCAATCGACCTGTTGATCTGCGAAACTACACTTAACGGAATGAGCGGACTTGAATTCCGGAAACTGGCATATAAGATTCCTGCCTGCATCTTCGTAAGCTCCCATCCGGAGCTGGCTGCAGAAGCCTTTGAAATTGAAGCACTGGATTTTGTCACAAAACCTCTGAAAGCAGAACGCTTCCAGCATTCTATAGAGAAAGTCTTCAATTTTTTTGAGATGAAAAAAAAATGCGAATGCTTCGATGCCCTTCTCGGTGAAAACTGTATTAAAATAAAAGAAAACGGTAATATTTCTCAAATCAGGCTTACCGATATCCTTTACCTTGAAGCATTAAAAGACTATACCCGGCTTGTCACGCATGAAAAGAAGCACTGTGTTCTGGATTCCCTCGGAAATCTACTTCATAAAAGTTTTTTCGATTCTTTTATAAGAATTCATCGCAGCTATGCCGTACCCCGTCATTTCATCCGCGGAAAAAGCAGCCATGAGATAGAGCTGATCCATCAGATCAGGCTTCCCATAGGCAGAACCTACAAAGAAAGTCTTTCTTTCCTTAACCCTTAATGTCTGATTACCAACATTTTTACCATAAAACGCCGTTGGTCGATTTTTTTTGACGTTAGTCTATTTTCCTTTAATCCGGTTGCGATATGTGGTAATTTAGTGTTTACAAATTTTCTTTTGAAAACTTGGATAACCTATTAATAACCACAAAAATATTTTACATGAAAAGAACATCTATTCACTGCTTCTTTCTCATTCTGTTTACCTTTTCCGTCAGTATCCTGAATGCCCAATCGGCAGTTCTGACCACGGGAACAAATGCATCAGGAGGCAACGGCTCGGTTTCTTACAGTGTCGGCCAGACCGCTTATCTCTATAAGGGAGCAGGTTCCCAGATATTGGAGGGCGTACAGCAGGCCTACGAAATCACGACACTTTCTGCCAGCGAAACCACAACAAAGCAAGACGGCATCCTACTCTATCCGAATCCGGCCAGAGATTATCTGTACATAGACTTTTATTCTGTTCCATACAAGGGATCGGAATATCAACTGTTCGATAGTCAGGGCAAACTGATCAAAAAGGACGTGATCTCACAATCAAAGTCCGAACTTAATCTCTCCTCTCTTCCTTCTGCGGTTTACATCATCAGAATCAACCAGAATGGAGAAAATCTAAAAACCTTTAAAGTCATAAAAAAATAACGCCATGAAAAAAATATTACTATCTCTGGGGATTATGCTCGGCTTCTTTCTCGGACACGCCCAGGCTCCTGAAAAAATGAGCTATCAGGCCGTGATAAGAAATGGATCCGGTCAGCTGCTGATCAATCAAAACATTGCTGTAAAAGTAAGCATATTAACAGGCTCTCTCATTGGACCACTGGTCTATTCTGAAAGACTTACAGGAAGTACCAACGCCAACGGGCTGATTAGTCTGGAAATAGGAACCGGAACCGTACTTTCGGGAACCTTTTCTACAATAGACTGGCCAACCGGGAACTATTATCTGAAAACGGAAACCGATCCGGCCGGAGGTACGAACTACACAATAGCAGGAACAAGCCAGCTATTAAGCGTACCTTATGCGATGTATGCCAAATCAGCTGGCGGAACCGGTGGAAGCTTTACAATTCCTTATACCAATACGATCAACAATGCCTCCACTTTATTTTCACTGACCAATGATGGGGACGGAACCTCTGTAGAAGCGATCAATAATACAACGACTTCCAGCATTGCCTCATTGCGGGGTATTGTAAACAATGTGGCACCAGGAGGATTCTCCAGTGGTGTCCGTGGTATCAATAACGGAACCGGAGGTTTGGGTGTAGGTGTCTGGGGAAGTCAGAACGGCAGCGGCTGGGGTGTTTATGGTGTTACTCCCAACGGTCTTGGGGTTTACGGAAACTCATCGGCCGGAGGAACGGGAGTATATGCCAACAGTAATACCGGAACAGGGCTTACCGCAACCAGTAACACCGGAATTGCAGCAAGTATATCTATTTTCAATAATGCCAATAACAATAACGTTCTGAATGCGAACACTCTTGGAAACGGAACGGTCCTCAATGTTTCTTCTTCCGGCGCCGGTGCAGGTGTTTTAAGCTCTACGGGAAGCGGTTTTGCAGTACACGGTATTACTTCTGCACAGACTTCTGCAGGGATCATTGGTGATAATAACGGAGCCGGTGAAGCGGTAGTCGGAAGGACAACCAGTGATATTGCCGGTGCTGTAGTAGGGCGTAATGATGGTGGTGGATATGGGGTAAGAGGATTTGTAAGCGGCAATGCTACCGGAACGTCAATAGGGGTTTTCGGACAGGTTGGACTTAATAGCGGAAAAGGACGTGCAGGAAGATTTGAAAACATCAACACCGCAAATGACTTTAATACTTTTGAGGTAAAAACCAACGGTAACGGAAGTATTCCGAACAACACACAAGGTAATGCGGCATCCTTCTTAGTTGACAACACAAACAGTGTAGGAGCGGCAGTAAGGGGTGAAGTAAATACTATTTTCGGAAACTTCGGAGCAGCAGGTATTTTTGGAGTTTCTTCAGGAACTGGAGGGCGTGCAGGATTATTCTACGCATCAAACCCTTCCGGAAACGGAGCTGCATTAATTGCTTTGACCGATGGAAACGGAAACGCCATCACGGCTAATGCAGGTAAGAACGGAAACGGTGTTGAAACCAATGTAGATGGAACGGGTAATGCTCTTTATGCATGGGTTCCCACTTTCTCCGAAGGACGTGCAGGCCGTTTCGAGATTTTTAATGAAAACAATGAGAACGAAGTAATATCCGTAAAAACCGTCGGGAATGGGATTGCAGGAAATTTTAAGGTAGACAGGGTAACAGGAACTTCAGCAGCCGTAAAAGGTGAAGTGACTTCACAGTTCGCTAATTTTGGTACCGCCGGTGTTTATGGCTTATCTTCAGGAACAGGCGGATATGGTGGGTTGTTTTATTCTTCCAATGCAAGTGGCAACGGTCCGGCATTACTGGCTCTTACAGAAGGAAACGGCAATGCTATCACTGCCAATGCCGGCAAAAATGGAGATGGCGTAGAAGCTACGGTGGACGGAACGGGGTCGGCTATTTATGGCTGGGTACCTAGTTTTGGTACGGGTAAAGCAGGCAGGTTCGCCAACTTCAATAACGCCAGCGCACAGCCAGTAGTTCATGTAACCACTACCGGTACCGGTTCTACCCTGCTTATTAACCACCAGGGGCCATCCGGCAACATTTCCGTATATCAGAGTGAATCAGCAAACGTAGCCCGTATCAATAAAGCGGGACGCGGATTTTTTAACGGAGGCACCCAGAGCAGCGGAGCAGACGTTGCCGAAGTCTTTGATGTGGAAGGAAATATTTCTGAATATGAAACTGGTGACATTCTTGTAATCTCCACAAATTCAGACCGAACCGTTGAAAAATCTTCCAGACCCTATTCTACTCTTGTAGCAGGAGTATATGCAACAAAACCGGGAGTATTGCTTACCGAAGAACATATTGATTCTGACATTTCCGGTAAAGTACCGATGGGTGTTATCGGAGTGATTCCTACCAAGGTATGTCTGGAAGGGGGAAAAATTAAAAGAGGTGATCTTTTGGTAACCTCATCAAAACCGGGAACTGCCATGAAAGCGAATCCTAAGAAAGTAAAAATAGGACAGGTGATCGGAAAAGCACTTCAGGACTATGACCAAAACTCGACCGGTAAAATTAAAGTATTGGTAAACATTAAATAAACTATCATGAAATCACTATATATCATTGTATTTTTAGCATTAGGTGTATCTATTTATGCCCAGGAAAATAAGAAAGCTCCTGAATCTGAGGATCAGGCACAGGTCGTGAAACAGCTCAGAGAGCGCGAAGCCCAACTGGCAAAAGCGTCTCAGGAAAATGCCCCTAAAAAGCAAAACGTAACTACTCTGGCTTCAGAACAGGGTCTTGAGGTAAAAAAACAGGACGTAAAAGCTCAGTCTTCCAATTCAAATAATACCTCGGGACAATTGCTGCCCAATACGGCAACTTTAGATGAAATGAAGGCCTCTATTCCCAATAGACAGGGATCCCGAACCAGTACAGCAAATTCTAGGAACACAAATAGAAATGTCGTAGGTCTGCCCAATACAGCAACCTTAGAGGAAATAAAGAAAACAATTCCGAAAAACTGATAATCATAACTAGATTTCAAGCAAAAGTCCGCCCGGTGCGGACTTTTTATATTTCAGGTTTGATAATTTATTTCATTTTTTTCTTTACAACAGTATTCCTAATCCCAATCTACGGCGACAAATTTCATAGAATTTCCGCTGTCATCTGATAAGGTCAGAAAATGTCCTTCTATGGAATAATTGGTCATTTTATCGAATTTCTGGATAAAAGCGTTTTCCAGTTCCATATTCTGACAGGCTTTCAATGTGCTTCCGACTCCTGAGATCTTTACTTTTCCGTTGGTTTTAAATTCGGAAGTAAAAAACATACTGTTGCAGCCCATATTGGCCCCACCCTTAATTTTTCCTTTTTCCATTATGCCCGTGAGGTCGACTTCTGCCCTATTTTTCACCAATTCCTCTCTGGAAAATTTATCAAACGAGATGAGCATCCACTGTCTTTGAAGGCTTGGATTTCTTTCCGGAACTGAAGAGCAACTGACGGCAACTCCAAGAAGTAAAACCGCAAAAAATGATAAGAGTATTTTTTTCATGGGGACTATCCACCCATTTTCATACCATTCCAGGGCAGAATATCGTAAAAATTAGTAAATTAGCAACACAAAAATTATTTTATAAAATGAAAAGACTATTTCTACTGTTCACTTTCTTATTGGGCTTTGCCCAGATGAGGGCGGATGAGGGGATGTGGCTGTTAATGCTCATCAAAAGACTTAACGGGGTCGACATGCAAAAAGAAGGACTGCATTTGACACCTGAAGAAATTTATTCGGTAAACAATTCAAGCTTAAAGGATGCTATTGTGAGCTTCGGAGGTTTTTGTACCGGAGAAATTGTTTCTGACAAAGGACTTATCTTCACGAACCACCACTGCGGTTACGGTGCTGTAGCTGCCGCTTCTACTCCGGAAAAAGATTATCTGAAAAACGGATTCTGGGCTATGAAGCAGAAGGACGAATTTAATGCAAAAGACCTTTATGTAAGGTTCTTAGTTAGAATGGATGATGCCACGCAGAGAATCAATTCTAAACTAAACAACAATATGACCGGAGCAGAGAGAAAAGCAGTTATTGATGCTGAAACAAAAGCTATCCAGACTGAAAACTCTGAAAACGGAAAATACACAGTAGTGGTAAAAGATTTCTTCAACGGGAATGAATTCTACTATTTTGTATATCAGGATTATAAAGATATCAGATTGGTAGGTGCACCACCTTCATCATTAGGTAAATTCGGGGGTGATACAGATAACTGGGAGTGGCCAAGACATACTGCTGACTTCACGGTATTCAGAGTATATGGAGATGCAGCAGGAAATCCTGCAGAATATGCAGCAGGAAATGTTCCATTGAAGCCTAAGCACTTCCTTCCGGTTTCTCTTAAAGGAATCAAGCCTGGAGATTTCTCTATGATCTTAGGATATCCTGGAAGAACCAACCGTTACCTTACATCTTACGGAATCCAGCAGATGGTCAACAAAGACTATCCGGCTTGGGTAGAAGCTTCCAAACTGGCCATGGATGTTATGAAAAAGTATATGGACAAGGATAAAGCGACCCAGCTTAACTATGCGTCTCAATATGCTTCTGTAGCTAACTACTGGAAAAACAGACAGGGAACTATTGATGCAGTAGATAAAAACGGAACAATCTCTGACAAAAAGAAGATTGAGGACACTTACAGAAAATGGTCTGCATTGCCGGGAAATACAGAGTATGATGGTGTTTTAGAAGATATCGGAGCTTATTACAAGCAGGTTTCCGACAGAAATGTTGAAAGAAACTACGCTTCTCAGTTCTCAAGAAATGCAAAATATATCACTCTTGCTTTACAGGTAGGATCTGTTCTTAAAGCTTATTCTGCTCAGGATATGCAGGGAAGATTAGCGATGAAAGCTAAAACTGAAACGGCAATCAAAGAAGCTTATGAAAACTTCAATCCTTCTCTGGAAGGAGAAATGCTTGCTTCTATGGCTGGCCTTTACCAGTCAAGAGTAACTAATAAAGAAGTAGCCTCTGCTACTATTTTAGGATTGGACTCTAAGACGCTTTCTAACGTAGCTTATTCTTCAATTTTTGCGAATAAGACTTCTGCTACAAACTTCTTATTAAACCCGGATGCCTTGAAACTTGATGCTGATCCACTTTGGAAAATCGCCAACGGAATCGTTGCTGACCAAAAAATGAGCATGGAGAAGTATTCTAAAGTTGATGATAACTTCAACAAGAACAACCGTCTATTCTTAGCCGGATTAATGAAGGCTATGCCTGAGAAAAAATTCTATCCGGATGCTAACTCTACGATGAGATTAACTTACGGAACAGTAGATAAACTTCCTGTTAGAAATGACAGAAACTACTTTGGAGTTACGGACAACTATTATACTGATATGACCGGTCTTGTAGGAAAATACAAGAAAGGTGATGAGGAATTTGATCTTCCGCAAAGAGTAATTGACCTTTATAATCTTAAGGATTTCGGTCAGTATGCTGATGCAGCAGGATATATGCCTGTCAACTTCCTTTCTAACAATGATATTACGGGTGGGAACTCCGGTTCTCCTGTCATTGACGGAGACGGAAACCTTATCGGTATTGCATTCGATGGAAACAGCGAGGCATTAAGCGGTGATATCGTATTTGAACAGGACTGGCAGAAAACGATCAACGTAGATGTACGTTTCGTTCTTTGGACCATCGACAAATATGCAGGAGCAAGAAGATTAATCGATGAATTAAAGCTTGTAAGAGGAGAAAACACACCTCCTGATACCAAGTCTAAAAATTCTGGAACTACTCAGATGCCTAAGAAAACAAAAAAGGTAAAATAATCTTTTTCTGATAAATTTTAAACCGTGAATTTGCGTTCACGGTTTTTTTATTTTAAAATTTAATCTTTATGATGGAAAAGGAGTTTTGATTGAAATGATTTTAAATAGGAAGAAGGACAGATAAAACCTCTGAATAATTAAGCTCACAAAAAAACCGGGCATATGTCCCGGCTCTATTATTTCAAAGTTATTCCTCCACGGAAATTCCCAGATATTTCAAATAAGAATCCAGCATCTTCTTATCAAATGCAGGCTCCTCAATATCTGAGCCTTTCAAAAACTGAATAACATTGGAACAGTCCCAGACATAAGTATTCTGATACAGTTCTACGGTAGAAAGTCCTTCATGCATATTATCTTTAAATAAGCTGGTAAGTGGGTACAGTCGGTTTTTGCTGTCATCTTCCCACTGTTTTCGCCACTCTTTGTAGGGAAGACCTTCAAGAGTAAGCGGATAATATTTCTTCAGAAGTCCGAAGAAATTTTCAAGGGTAAGATTGGTTTCCGGTCTTGCGATCAGATTGAATTTTTTACCTATTGCATCTTTATTTTTTGTAATATGAGCCATAGATTGGGTCATATAATCTACCGTGATCAGTCCTTCTCTTAATTCAGTGAGTAAGGGATAAGATTTAAATTCAACACAATTTTTCACAAGACCTGACCACCACTGGTAAGGAGCACTGGCGCCTGTTTCACTATGACACATGGCATAGCCAAGACGGTAAGTAATTAACGGAAGACCTTCTTTAGCCGCCAGATCTGCAACAGCCTCCATTACCCATTTACTTCTTACATATCCAATATCTTTACTTACAGACATCAGGTTTTGGGCTATATCATCACTTTCCAGCATTACTTTTTTCCCAGTGAAAACATGTCCCCAACTGTAGACCGAAATGGTGGATAGCAGCGCAAGACAAGTGGTTCTTTCGGCACCGGCAAGTTTTATGATTTCTCTTAATCCTTCTACGTTCGGTGCTTTCATATAAGAATAAGGTTCTATAAAATTAACGGAGCTGCCAGAGTGGTAAATAAGATCCAGCATGGCTGCAAGTTTTTTGAACTGTTCTTCGGAAAGTCCTAATAACGGAAGGGACAGATCACCTATTACAGGAATGATTCTCGGTTTCTGCTCTTCTTTTCTACCGATATGATACTGTTTATAGCAACGGTCAATTTTTTCCATAGCATAAAATTCATCCTGAGCTCTTACCAGACAGTAAATATCCGCTGATGTTGTATCTAAAATCTCCTGAAGCAGATGGATCCCGACAAATCCGGTAACCCCGGTCAAGAATATAGTTTTAGGATCTTCCAGTTGTTTTGGGTCGAAACCTCCCGCAAAAACGGTTCCCGGAGCAAGATAAACATCCTGCTGAAGGGCTACATAAGGCTCTACATCTTCTTCCGGGATTGCCTCGCGGGCTTTTTTGGCTCTGGTGATCAATTCATCGGCAAGCTGCTTTAGAACCGGGAACTGGTAGATATCCCTCATGTAAACCCTGGTATCAAATCTTGAATTCAGGGCCGTTGCAACTATAGCGACAAGGAGGGAGTTTCCACCGATGTCAAAGAAATTATCTGTAATATTAATCACCGGACGTTCAAGTTCTTCGGCCCAGATATCTGCTATAATCCTTTCGGTTTCATTAGTGGGAGGTTCTGTAGAAATAAGTTCTTTTGCCTCTTTGTCTGCCAGTTCCTTTAGCAGATGGGTATCTGTTTTTCCATTGGCCGTCAGCGGTATTTTATCAACATTAATGATCTGAGCCGGAATCATATAGCCGGGCAATTCTTCTTTCAGGTGTTGCCTTACCCGCACAGCCTCTGCTTTTTCACCGGGCTTTGCCACGATAAAGGCTACAATATATTTATTACTTCCATGATCCTTCGTAATCACAGCAGCTTCCTGTATTCCTTCCAAACGGGCAAGGCAGCGTTCAATTTCGCCCAATTCCACACGAAAGCCTCTAATTTTCACCTGATTGTCTATTCTTCCTAAAAATGCAAGATCTCCATCTGGATTCCAGCGGGCAAGATCTCCGGTACGGTAGAGCTTTTCGTTTTCCCTGAATGGGCTGCTAATGAATTTTGAAGCTGTGAGTTCTTCATTATTAAGATAACCCTTAGCCAAAAGATTTCCTCCTATATGCAGCTCTCCTACGGCTCCCACTGGCAGCAATTCGCTGTTCTCTCCTAAAATGTAAGCCTGTGCATTGGCTATTGGCCTTCCGATTGAAGAAATATATTGCCCATTGATATCTTTAACTTTTTTGAATGTGGCGTAAACCGTACATTCAGTAGGACCGTAATAATCGATTAATTCGTAACTTAATTCACTGGTGAGCACAGGTTTAAGCTTTTCTCCTCCTGTAAATAGGTATTTAAGTTCAAGGTCATTATATTTTCGGGTTTCTTCAACAACGGAAGGAGCAAGAACAGAAGGCGTAAATCCATGGGTAATCCGGTTTTTATGGTAAAAACTCACAAGCCCGGAAGCTTCTACTCTATCTTCATTGGCTGCAATATAAATTACGGCACCGGCAATAAGAGCCGACCATGTTTCCCATACGGAGATATCGAATGCCAATCCGGCAACAAGGGTGAGGTGTGAGGTGCCATTAACATGAAAATACTGGTTGTGCCATGTAACCAAATGCTGAATGCTGTGGTGGGAAATCATAACCCCTTTAGGATTTCCAGTTGAGCCGGATGTGTAGATGGTATAGGCTAATGCATCCTGAGATATAGTGATATCGGGCAGTTCCGCAGATAAATGAGACAGGCTTTCTGTATTATCCAGATGAAAAATTTCAGCATTAATCCCTTCTGTCAGTGAATTTCCGCGCTGAGTATCGGTAATAAGTATTTCCGCTGAGGTATCGGCAAGGATATATTCTACACGTTTTACAGGATAAGTAGGGTCTATTGGAACATATGCCGCTCCTGTCTTCAAAATACCCAGAATGGCAACCAGCCACTCCAACGAACGGTCCAGCCATACGGGAACAAATATTCCTTCTTTTACTCCTTTTTCCAACAATATATTAGCAAGCTGACTGCTTTTCTGATCGAGCTCGCGGTAACTGATCCTGCTGTCCTGATAAACAGCAGCCAGATTTTCGGGATGAAGGAGTGTCTGGCTTTTGAAAAGAGAAATCAGTGTTTCTTTTTTGTGATAATCCCAATTTGTTTTATTAAAATCATTGAGAAGTCTTTCTCTGTCTTCGGGGGATAAAAGAACCGGTACACCAGCGGGCTGCCCCGATGGCGTTGATATTGTATTTGGCATATTAGTTTTATTTTTGTTTGGTGATAAAGGGTTCAAATGAACTGCATTACGACAGAACCTTAGGCCTGTATAAAACAGCCTAGTACGTGCAAACAGCAAAGAATATTATACTCCATGCTATCAGTAGTCAGAATTGATTTGCTTAAGTTTTGTTTGTCAATTTTATTTCCATAATGTAATATTTTTTAAAATTCGGCAATTCAAATTTAACATAATATTCAAAACAGAGAAATAAATAATCATAAATTTTCTCCAAACTGGGATTTAATTTCAATCATTTAACACAGAACAAGAGGAATCATTAATACTCAAATTCCTTACAGCCATTTTCTAATCATCAATCATATCTAATAAATATTTATCTTTGAGGTCGGATCTCTTTCGCTAAAATCAGATAAGCACACAATGATAAATTTCTTACAGAATCACTGATTATGAATATATTAAAAAAAATATCCAATTTTTTTGTCTATTTATATGAGGCTATTTCCTATTGGGGGATCAATGAAAACTCAAGCGAGTTTGAAAGGGATTTTACCATTCTTATCAATCAAAGTATAGCTGTTTTGGCTACCATGTTCTTTATAGAAGGGATATCCGTTATCGTTTTTGTACAAGCCATAGCTGATGGCATCTTTTTATTAATCATTTCGTGTTTATGGATAGCTTCAATGCTATTAAAAGAAAAGAGAAAGAATAAATATTTTATTACCGGATGTATGTTGTCGCTGTGTTTTTTGACCACTTATTATACTATTTATTGCGGTCCGGAATGTGGTGTTTTTCTCCTTTATTTTCCGCTTGCCTTCTATTCGGCATTTTATTTTGACACAAAAAAAGATAAGAAATATATCTATCTAATTATTGGTGTTATCTTATTATCCTTTTATGGGAGTGTTTTTTATGATTCAAGCCTGCTGGACAAAAGCAGATATACCATCAATGGTTTTGCCAGAATACTGTTGATGCTCCACATTACCTTCAGCGGAATGCTCTTTGCGGTAGCCTATTATTTTATTATCGAAAAAAAATCTGCATTTTATTATTCCAGAGAGTTTAGCCGCATCAGGGCTATAAGGGTGGAATTTTTAAAAGGCGAAATTAGAGAGCTGTTGAAAAATCAATTTGTGGACACCAATATTCCCGAAGAAAAAGTGAAAGAATTATTAAATCTTGCTCAACAAAATGATCCGCTTCTTCTGGAAAAATTCCAGCAATATTTTCCTGGCTTCTTTGAAAAACTACAAAACCAGGCTAGTCCTGCTTTAACGCATTCTGATCTGTATCTTTGTGTAATGATGAAATTTAATTTTAGCGCCAAACAGATTGCTATGTATACTTCTTCAACTGTGAAAGCTATAGAAAGTAAAAAGTACATGCTTCGGAAAAAATTAAATATTCCTTCAGACAAAGAAACCATTCTTTGGATTTCTTCCATTTAATATTACATTATTGATTGTAAACCCGAGTATTTATACTCCCGCGTATAATCGAGGGGTAAATATTTTGTTGGTTTTTAGAGGCTTCCTATATATTTGTCTACTTCTATTTGACATCCCCAGTCCTTTAACACAAACTTATATGTTATGAAAAAATCTTACCCGATATTTTTATTTAATAAATTTAAATATTCAGCTTTTGGCCAAGTAGGCTTTGGTACAATTCTATCCATCCATTATTCTACAAGTTGAAATTAATCTCAGAAAAAAGGCAATTATCCGGCACATATTATTTCCCGCATTGCTTTAACAGATAATAGTTTATTTACTTATCTCCGGCGCTTTCACTGAAAGTTTTTAATCCTTACAAAACGGGATAATAAATTCTGATTAGTAAGCCTTGCAATCATTCAAAAAAACACACATTTATATAGCTCAACTAATTAGAACAGTAGGAGGCCCGGATAAGTATAAGCTTTATTAAGACTCCATAATAAAAATAATTAATTAAAAAATGTTTAAAACTATTCATATAGGATCTTTATTAAAAATGCGGATGAAGGAACTTAATATTGAGATGTCCCGTGCCTGTAAATTTTTTAAATGTACTGAACCAGAAATCGAGGCAGCATATCAAAGCAGTTCATTAGATTCAGAAACCCTTCTAAAATGGAGCAAGTTGCTGGAATATGATTATTTTCGGCTCTACTCCCAACATTTAATCTTATATGCTCCCCAAGGCAACTCCTTTTTAAACAAAAAAAACACACAGCTTCCTCAGTTCCGAAAAAGCATTTACACCATAGAACTTATTTATTTTATAATAGATATGGTCAACACAGGAGAAAAGACGAAAAAACAGATCACAGATGAATACAAAATTCCAAAAGCAACACTACACAAATGGCTAGTAAAGTATTCAGTAGCAAATATCAATTATAAGATAAATAAAGATGTAACAAATTCCGATATGAGCATAAATCAGTTCAAGGAATTAAATGACCAAAAAATGAAAAATAATACAGATAAAAATGAAAAAACAGCTGCCGGATTATCATCGGATATATAATGATATTATTGAAAAACGACACCCTGAGAAAAGAGATATTTGTCATTTTCTTCTTAAAAAAAAGAAGCTTTCTTTTCTGGATGTTATAAAGCTAAATACATTAATTTTCGGAGAAAACAGTGCTGAAGGCAATAACATCAATCAAAAATACCGTTCTTATAATGAAACTATAATTCAAGAAATATTAGAATTTCAGAGCAAAAACAAGCTCAATAATACCCAGCTGGGAAATTATTATAAATTAAGCAGAAATACTATTGCCAAGTGGAGAAAAATATATAGTCAATCCTAAGTTAAGAGTCTTCAGATGACCACATTATATTTTCACAGACATTATGAATTTCAGAATTACACATTCCAAAATTCCCGGTCCAGACTTCTGTACTGTATGGCTTCTGAAATATGATGCGATAATATATTTTCGGCTCCTTCCAGATCAGCTGCGGTTCTCGCCACTTTCAGGATACGGTCATAAGCTCTTGCTGAAAGATTCAGTTTTTCCATAGCGAGCTTAATGAGCTGCAGTGAGGTTTCATCCAGGCTGCAGAACGCTTCAATTTCCTTAGGTCCAATCTGAGCATTATAGCTGATATTGAGATTTTTATAGCGTTCATTCTGAATGTTGCGTGCCTTGAGTACCCGTTCCCGGATATCTGAGCTTTTCTCGCCTTTCCTTTTTTCTGCCAGCTGTTCAAATTCAACTTTCTGTACTTCTATATGAATATCGATCCTGTCTAATAAGGGTCCTGAAAGCTTATTCATATACCGCTGCATTTCATAAACGGATGAGGTATTGCCCGGATCGTCCGGGAAAAAACCGCTGGGACTTGGGTTCATAGAGGCCACCAACATAAAGCTGGCAGGATAGTTTACAGTAAACCGGGCCCGGGAAATCGTTACTTCCCGGTCTTCGAGAGGCTGTCTCATGACTTCTAAAACCGTTCTTTTAAACTCGGGCATTTCATCAAGAAACAAAACACCATTGTGAGCAAGAGAGATTTCTCCAGGCTGGGGATAGCTTCCGCCTCCTACCAAGGCAACGTCTGAAATAGTGTGATGCGGAGATCTAAAAGGCCTCACGGTCATAAGAGACGTTTCAGTTCCCATTTTACCGGCTACAGAATGTATTTTTGTTGTTTCTAAAGCCTCTTTCAGGGTTAATGGAGGAAGAATACCAGGTACTCTTTTGGCAAGCATGGTCTTTCCGCTTCCGGGAGGACCGATAAGAATAATATTGTGTCCTCCGGCAGCAGCTATTTCCATCGCTCTTTTTGCTGTTTCCTGACCTTTGACCTCGGAAAAATCAAATGGAAAATCATTCATTCTTTCCTGAAATTCTTTTCTGGTGTCCAGTATCACTCTTTCGATAGGTTTTCCTTCGTTAAAAAAATCAATTACTTCTTTGATATTTTCTACACCATAAACATCCAGATGATCTACAATGGCAGCTTCACGGGTATTTTGCATGGGAAGTATAATTCCTTTAAAACCTTCTTCCCTGGCCTGAATTGCGATTGGCAACACTCCTTTTATGGGCTGCAAACTTCCATCAAGAGAAAGCTCACCCATAATAACATACTGATGGATGTTTTCGGCAAGAATCTGATCTGACGCAGCAAGAATTCCTATTGCAATGGAAAGGTCGTAAGCAGCACCTTCTTTCCTAAGATCAGCTGGTGCCATATTAATTGTAATCTTCTTACCGGGAATTTTGTATCCTACATTTTTCAGTGCTGCAGAGATTCTGTAACTGCTTTCTTTGATGGCATTATCGGGAAGCCCGACGAGATGGTATCCCACTCCTCCTGTGTCTACATTTACTTCAATAGTAATGGTTTGTGCAGCGACTCCAAAGATGGCACTTCCATAAATTTTAACTAACATGATTGGTGTTTTTTGTAAAAATAGGTTATTTTTCAATCCGAATTTTAATCGGAGATTATAAAAATCAAAAGGAACTAGTTTTTTAGTTTTAGAATAAATGAAGGTTTAAACCATCTAACAGATATCAATAAATATTAGCACAAAAAAGCCGATGATCGCTGAATTAAATTCAATTCTCACCGGCTTTTGGTTGATGTTATTAAATTACAAAAAAAATGAATCTATCATCGGATGTCCTGTATCGTAACCGTGGGGTTTGATATAATCTGATCCGGTCCGAAATTACTATTGTTATGAGAATGTAATGTCCTGAATGTACAATAATTCATTTGTGATGATTCCGCAATAATTCCGACTGGTAATGTCACAAGGCCCGGATAGTTGGCTAATATATTGTTCTCACAAATAACTTCGCTGGCTTCGCCCTCTATAACAATATGTCCATATTCAGTATTGTTATCCGCCAGTCCTATATGAGTGGTTTTATTTGCGGTAACTGCCGTTCTCATAACATTCCCAATTTTTATTCCATTAGTTCCGCTTCTTAAAATACTGTTGTTTTCTATGGTAAGGAAAGAATGTCCTAACAAATCTACAGCACTTTGCTGAACTGACTTCAGGGTATTGCCTTTTAGAGTAACATTTTCTTTTTTACTATCCGTATGATCATCTATGATACATGTTTTAAGGGTCTCAATATAATTTCCTTCCAATGTTATATTGTCGCCAGCTTTTCTAATTCTGACTCCATCTCCGCTTCCTACCATTTCCAAATCGCTAATTTTCACATTGTGTACTTTGTACAAATCTACAAGCGGATAATCAAATGCATTTTCTATCCTTCCGTTTCTTATTTTAACCCCATTTGTCCCTTCTATCAAGATCTGTGAAGCATGGTTTCCTGAAGACGCCAAATTATGAATGTTAATATTAAAGATCGTATGCGAATAGGAATCCCCTTCTGTTTTACAGGCAAGGCCGTCTCTGATATTATTCCTGGTTGTTAAATTTAGTATGTTTACATCTCTAATTGACGACAAAGAATCCGGAGTGGTAATTAAAACTCCATAGCCTTCATTTCTATCGCAGGTACAGTTAACAATATTCACGTTTCTAACATGGTTTTTAGAGTTAGGTTCAATATCTATTCCCGACTCCGGAGTTGTTCCAACGGTATTATTAAACTGACTGTTCAATATATTGATCCCGTCACCACGGATAATTGATGCTCCCTGGCGGCGATTGTCAAGACATTTAACATTAACTATATTTCCATTGTAAGCATTATTTACATAGATCCCGTCTCCCCAGCATTCTGATATTTCAACATTCTGGATGTGGAAATTTTCTGCATTCAATACACTTATTCCAAATCCCCATTCACCTAAATCCGTATTATGAACAACTTCATAGGTTACTGAGCCGTCCAATACAGTGACCTGAGTATTCTCATTATAACTGGGATTACAGTTAGATGGCACCAATTTAGGAGTTATAGATTCACATTTTATATACAGTGGAGCCACTGGTTTTTCCCCACCGCTAGTCCCTGCACTAATTACTTTCAGAGGGCAGTTGTTTACGTATACATATTCTCCCACCTGGTAGGATTGGTAAGCACGCCACATTTTATAATAGCTTCCATCCGGCGCTTTAAAGCTGTATTTATTTCCTTTAACTTTTCCTCCGGTCAGCTTTGTATTTACCGTCTGTGCAAAGGATATCAGGTCATAGCCATTCGTCCTTCCCGGCATTGCTTCAACTATTCCATCCAAGAAATAATTGGTATCACTCTGAAGCTGAATTTTAGCTCCATTGTCAACGTCTATTTTATTGACTCCTGTAATTGTAACATTCTTTACTTTCATGGTATAAAGTCTTACCAGAGCTTTATTTATTGCAATGGTTTCATCGCTTGTACCATCTCCTCTTATCCCGCAGTAAGTGAGACTGATACTATCTCCAAAACTAAGCTCCAATTTATATTGATTGTTATTTACGAGATTAATAATACTAAAGCCATCATCCTGAGCGGTGGTTTCTGATAAGTAATAAACAACCGGCTTGTCATAGGGAGCTCCCGGATAATATCCCATAAGCTCTATGTATTCCGGCTTTCCTGTTGTTAATGATGATATTAATGATGATATTTCTGCACTGCTTACATTGCGAAGCTCATCCATTGAATTTTTTACTATTGCCATGATTCTTTTTTTAATTGATTATTTTAACTGATCTTTTGTATTGGGTTATTTTCCAAAAGTACATGGCAGCAGCGACAAAACATGTCGCTTTTTAAATTGATTGTCAGCAAATCTGTTTTGCAGTAAATTTAAAAGACAAGCCGATACAGACCATCTCCGTACCGGCTTATCATGATTAAAAAAACTAACTAAGGATGGATCGTATGCTGTTATTTCTTTATGAATTTATTCTTATAGGTATTTCCCTGCGAGTCTTTGGAAAGAATAATATAGTTTCCGGGTACGAGTCTGCTCACATCAATAGCCTCATTAAAACGGTGCTCGCTTTTCTGAAGAACTACTTTTCCTGACATATCAATAACAGAAATCTCTTTGTAAATTTTGTCAGACTCTTTTCCGATATAAAGGAACTGAGCTGTAGGATTCGGGTATATTTTCAGGTTGTTTTCTTTGCGTTTTGTTTCATCGGTTCCCAGACTGCAGAATTCCCAGTTGCCAAAATTCAGCTTTACAAAATTTCCTGTTCCTAGAAATTCACACTGATCCGGGCAATACTCTGTACAGGCATAAAATCCATATTCCCCAGACTCTGTTGCGGTATAGGTATCACCAGTTGCACCATTTATAATACATGGATCTCCATTGGAAGGTGGCGGGCTGCTGGGAATACATTTATACCATACATGACTGCCATAGAGATCAGGAAAGACATCATCAAATTTTACGGGTGCTCCGGCACAGATATTATATTCTCCAGGCCCTATCTGGGAAAAAGTTCCGGGTGTAAATGTGGTGAGCATGGCAGGAAGCGCATACATGAATCCATCTGCCATAATAGCCGGGCTTTCTGCCGTACAATCACCCTGTGTAACTGCCACTTTAAAATAATAAAGCTGGTCATCATTCCCATTGATGGTTAATGTCTGTGAAACTGCCCCTGGGATTGGTGTCCAGGGGTTGGTATTGGGTGTTTGCCAGGTCCATTGCTGTTTGTACCACTGGTAGCTTCCGAACGCTTGAGTAGAAAGTATCTCTGTTTCAGTGTTGCAGAACAAGATTTTATCCGGAAATTTCACCCCCAGCCTTGGGCTTGTGATGGTTGGGTTACACTGTGCTTTTATATTCAGAATGGTCATGAACAGAAAAGCCAAAAAAATCAGTTTTGGTTTCATATTTAAATATTTAATGGTTTGCTTTAGTGTTATTCAGTGGCATCAGTCCAGTAACAGTCTGATTCCGAACTTCATATTAAAGTTTAATGGTTTTTCTTTGTAAATGGTATTGAGCTGGTTCTCATTTTTAAAATGATACCCAATTCCGGGCTCTGCATATATCCCAATCTTATCAATAATTTTCACCTGCAGCCCTACCGCTGAATTCACTGAAAATTGTACAGGCTTCACATCAAGCCGTTCGTCCTGCTCATCCTGCACCTCATCATTTACTATATATTTTGTCTTAAGTTTTCCTGCTACAGCTTTTTCGGCAAGCACTCCGCCTGTAACATAGCCGGTAAAACGTCCTTTCTGAATGACATTATAATTCACCTGAACCGGAATGCCTATATAATGAATACTCTGATCTCCTTTTATATAATTTGAACGGCTTCCGGAGTGCAGTTCTGAGGTAAGTTTTGTGTAATTAATACCTGTTCCTATTCCCCATTTTTTTCCAAGATTATAATACACGGAAACCCCAAATGTAACGGGTATTTTATGTCTTATTCTTGCTTCAACTTCTTTACTTTGATTAGCCAGCAGGACTTCTGTAAGCGGATCGGGGTCTGTTCCAGAGATCCAGAAATCACTAAAAGTCATAGGACTCCCACTGATGGAAGTGTAGCCCGGAAACTTCTGTTCAGAAGAATTTGAGGAAACATTTCCTGTAAGCATGCTCAGCATCCATTTTTTTTGCTGGCGGTTTGAAACTTTAGGCTTATCATTATCAGCATACTTTTCCGGATCTTGATTTACATGATTATTAAAAATTTCCCCGCTATTCTGTTCTTTTTTCAATACAGAATTCCCGTCAACTGAAGGAGATGGGTTGTAAACAGGCGGTACTTCCTTCGTTAGAGAGATTATATTGTGTTCTTCTGCAGATACTGATATTCCTTTATTATTATCATTGGCTTCGTTATTAAATATTTTGTCCAAAATAGTCCCCATATGAGCTTTTCCTGTCAATATATTTCCCTGGCCACTATATTTTTCGCCTGATTCTGTATTGACCTGTTCATTTTTACCTGTCTTTACTGATTCTGTAATTTTTTTGCCTGCTTCTTTATGGCTATCAGCATTTTCAGAGTGTACAGTTATCTTAGGGGTTGTTTGCTCTGCATTCATTTCCAGTAAAAGCTTTCCTGTGAAGAATAGTATAGCAACAGCAGCAGCCATTCCACCCATACGGTAGAACAAAGTATTTTTTTTATTTACAGAAATAGTTTTACTTTCTTTTTTATCATCAGCTTCAAGCATTATGCCTCCCGCTAGTCCGTTTCCTTCCTCTCCGGAAAAAAGTTCATCTTTAATATCTTCCCACAGCCCATCCGGAACATCCTCTTCGTGGTCCTCCATTTTCCTGTGCAGATCATTTAGCCACCGATTATTCATATTGTGCTTTTTTTGACATTTCAAATTCTTTAATTTTCTGGATCAGCAGTCCTTTCGCCCTGTGAAGCTGTGAGGCGGAAGAATTTTCTGCGATTCCTAAAAGCCCGGCAATCTCTTTATGGCTTTTTTTCTCAAATACAAACAGGTTAAAAACAGTTCTGTATCCATCAGGAAGTGAGCGTATCATCTTCATAATGGCTGCCTGGGGAATTTCCTCAAGATCCGGTTCCTCATCATTGGGAATGTCGGGAAACTCTGCGAGATCATCATTTGTTGTTATGCCGGAATGCTGTTTTATATGTTTTAAAGCTTCGTTTACAGTGATCCGGATCATCCATGCTTTCAAAGAACCGCTTCCTCTGTATTCAAATGTTGCTATGGAGCGGAACATTTTGATAAAGCTGTTCTGAAGAACGTCATGAACATCGTCTTTTCCTGAAAGATAACGGGAACAGACCCCGGCAAGGTTTCCGGAATAGTTTCCGAAAAGTTCTTTCCAGGCAGCTTCTTCCTTTGTGAGAAGGCGTCTTATCAAAATCTGCTCCTTGTTTTCTTCCATGTACGACTAAGGTCCGGTTTTAGCACCGATTAAAATTTTAAAGCAAAAATAGACCGCATCCGGCAAACCACAATCTATTGTTTATATTATCTATCAATTAGTTTTTATACAGTACGGAAAATTGTAGTTAATTGCCTCGAAAGGATTCAATTCCGTTCCATTTACCGTTATTTTTTCTGCTGCCAAAGCAAATCTCATTGTATGATCCATACCTACAAAATATCCTTTCTGCTTTGCCGCGATTGTTACGATTGTTTTTTTAGTCGCTCCGTCTACCGGGATCTGAAGCTCAAGCTCTTTAGGCGCAAAAGTAAGCTCTACCCAGTTTTTATCAGCATTTAATACGGTTGTATAATTCAGATTATATTTCACTTTTCCCATCTTTGTAAGGGCCTCCTGTGTTTTTACCGGATCTTTTACTACTGCCATTACGATTTCTTTCAAAGGAAATTCCGGAAAAGTCAGGGTATCTTTTTTTATTTTAAAGTCTACAACTTTTTCCGACCTAAACTCTCCCTGCACTGTTATAAGCCTTCCTTTATAATTCCCGTTAATATCTTCCAGCTTTACGGGTGGTACTTCTATCCTGTCCTCGTTCATGCACGAGAACAGGGAGAAGATAATTGATAAAATTAAAACAGTGGTAATAACCTTAAGTACTATTGAATTCTTCATTTCATTATTTTTTTACATTAAACATTAATTGTATTGAGTACTCATCTATAAAATCCGTTTTTTGGGAAATCTTGCGTGGAATTTTGAAAAAAGAATGAAGTAATTCTGTAACACACTGGTTTACTGTAAATAAAATTTGAAATTTATTTTTTGGAAATAAAAACCAGCGTGGGTTTCACGCTGGTTTGGTACTGTTGAACATCTAAAATTTTTCTAGTTTAAAAAGAAAAACCGCCTCATAAGAAGCGGTTGAAATTATTTGAAATATTTTACGAATTTTTCTTCGTTTTTAATATATTTTAGAAAATTTTTAAAATTTGCATCATCCCAATTTTGCTTAATTAATATAACCATTTCTGTTTTATAAAAATCATTATCAGCGTAGCCTAATATTGCAATGGCAATCAACCATGAAGTGGTTACATTTCCCATTACAAAATCATCAATATTATTAGAATCAATTAATTCTGAAAAAAGAAAATCTTTGAATTTATCCATTCTTTTAGCAAATACGGGATAGTAATTTTGCTTGCCAAAAATCACTGGTTTCTTTGCAAAATTCTTTTCTAGCTCAGTATCACTCATCTTTTCTATGGTTGGATTGAGTGGTAAAATATGTCCCATCATTATAAATTTTTAAAGCTTTTTATTCTATTTATTAAACCTGTATTTGTTATATCTCCGAAGTTCTCAATAATATATTTAAACTCTTCTGAGAAATTTTTCTTTAATTGTTTTATTATTTTATCATTATTTCCACTTAAAGATTTCACAAATTCGACTTCCTTAATATATGCGTTTAATTCAGTTAAAACCCTATAGTTTGAATCATACAATGATTTCATGCATAAGAACCCTCTTTCTTCATCATTTAAAAAATGCATATATTCGTGCTCCCACGTAGAAATAGATGCTTTTTCATGAATTATAATTTGTCTTGGTGTTCCTTCTCGGAGCCCAGGTGAATACCCTAAAGCTTCATCGGGCCTATATATGATCTCCACATTTTTATTTTCTAAATCTGTTATAATCTCTTTTAGTCTTTCAGGATGTGACCTTGAAGCAGTTCCTAATAAATCTGCAACAGAGTCTGCTTTTGAGTTAAATTTATCATTCCTTATTTTTTTTTTGCATCATTAAGTTTATTTATCTCGCGCCTATTCTGCTTATCCTTCACTCTTTTCTCCGCAGGAGTAGCAGCATGATCTCCAAAACCAAAAACTTCATCTAAAATTCTCTCTAATTTAAAAATAAAAACCGCCTCATAAGAAGCGGTAATTGTTATGATTTTCTACCATAACTATGTCTGATAATTTTATAATTTTCATCTACATAATCTAAGATTTCCTGTTTTTCTTCATCAGTCAAGGAAGAATTAAAATAAATTTTATCATCTTTAAGCTCATAAAGCTCGGAAAGTTCAGAACAGTTCTCAAATAAAACTTTATATTTTACTTGCATTAACTCAGAAAGCTGCAGATAATCATTTTGATATT
This sequence comes from Chryseobacterium sp. NFX27, assembly GCF_049887855.1. Lineage (NCBI taxonomy): Bacteria > Pseudomonadati > Bacteroidota > Flavobacteriia > Flavobacteriales > Weeksellaceae > Chryseobacterium > Chryseobacterium sp. NFX27. The sequence goes on from NZ_JAGEKK010000020.1 coordinate 80,652, forward strand.
GTGCAAAGGGAAATCCTTTTTTTATCTTTTTATGCCATTGCATAAGCAAATTTGTAAGTGAGACAGTGTCACTTATTCCCATCTTTTCATCAGCCTTAACTAATATTTTATACTGAAATGGTTGTTTGCTATTCAAAGTTAATTCTATTAATAAATCCTTTATAATTGTTTTCATTTTATAAATTTTAATATTCGTCATAGTTTGTAAAAATGTTATCTAACATTTCTTCTATTGTATCGAAATCTTTTGTTGTTCCAGTAGCTTCTTGCCAAGCGTGTTCATGAAAGAATGCACGTTTTTCTGAAGACCAATTATTTCCAAAAAAACTTCTAATTTCCGCCTCAGTTTTACCACTTTTAAACATTTCAATAGTTTCAAACGCCTCTTTAGCATGAGTTCCTTCGTGCATGAGTTCACTTAAAAATATATCTGGCTTTCGTGAAGATCTGAAATACATATCTAAACCGTCGGCAAAAGCATGAGTATTGATCGCTTGTTTCAAAGTGTCTCCATATTCTTCAATACATAATTTAATGTAATCATTATCATCTAAAATATGGATAATTATTTTTTCTTCTTCAATAAGCTTTGCAATTTTATTCCCCTGCTCTGTAAATCCTTTCAGAGCATTTGCTATTTCAGTTTTGGTAAGAGCATTTATTGGTTTCCCAGACCATTTTTTGATAAAATCTTCGTGCTGCTTAGTCCTCTTCCTTTTTGTCGGATCATTTTTTCTATCAAGTTTTTCCTGTCTCCTCCTATTCTTATCCTTCACCCTTTTCTCCGCGGGTGTCAAAGCATGATCGGCAACTTCATCTCCAAAACCAAAAACTTCATCTAAAATTTTCTCCAATTTAGCAAAAATTTCCTTTGCGCCTTTTTTAAATTCACGAAGGATCATACTGATAAACTCCATAATCCTTGTCATAAAATTCCCTGCCTGTGTAATTGCTTTCGAGATTTTTTCCAAGGGATTCAGGATAAAGCTTTCTACTGTTCTGGCTAACTTTGCCACAGCTGCTGCACCGCCAGTAAGAAGGGTTTCAACAACAAGGTCTATGATTATCCCAATGATATAGCCATAATAATAGGCTGCTTTTTCTAAGGTAAGCTGAGACACTTTTGTATCAACCCATTTCACAAGACGGATAACAGTTCTTATCTGAAGTGTGAAACACTGCTTAAAAAAGTCTGCATAATCAAACTTGATGATTCCCTCCATCAGGTCTTCCATCAGTTCCAGAAACATCTCACCATATTCCACTTTACGGTCATTTACTTTATCCATTGCAGCCACAGCTTTGAAAAGAAAACCGATGATGGAAAAAATTCCGGCAACAATATCGATCAGACTGTTGTAAATCCCACAGAGAAAGGCATTGGCTATCTGGTGGCTTTTATAAATAATATGCTGCATACCTGTGACAGGATCAACAAGAAATTGCTCTATTTTATCTATCTGGCTGAAAAACAAGTTTAAAGACTTTTTTATTTTTTTAAAGATAAAAGCTGGGAAAAAATGCTCTGCATTACTCAAGAGTTGATTAAAATCCGCCTTAACTCCATTTATCCTTTCAAATAGGGTTTTAACTATTTTAGAATTGATCTTCTTTTGCCCTTCCAAATTTTCATATGGATTACCGGAGCCTTCATGCTCATAAAACTTTTTAAGCTCTTCATAAAGTGGATCAGGGATAAAAGTGGGATCGTATTCTCCTTCTTTAACATATGGATTCCAGCCATTTTCTGAAATTCTCAACTTAGTAATATTATCTGCGATACCTTCAATAAAAAAGCTTGCAGCTCCTTCTAATATTTCCTGCTTAAAAAAGGTAAATATTTGTCCTACACTGGCGTCTTTCAGACCCAGAAACCAACTGATGAAACTAACTTTGTTTCTATATATCCCATTTTTTATAAGAACTTCAAGTGCTTTTGGAGGAACACTCACTTCATGTTTTCTTGTAAAAGTAAGTATATCGTCAAATAATTCTTCTTTGTTCTTCGTAAGGTCTGCTCCTGCCACAGCACGCATTACCGTACTGTAATTATATTCGTCATTAATTTCCAGAAAAAGAATCAGCTGTTTACTGCCTGGCAGTGCTTCCATATAACGCTGAAGAAGAAATGCTCCGTTTTTACTTGCAAAAAGAACAACATCAATTCCTCCGATTGTTTGACTAAATCTGCTTTTGTAGACAATTACTTCCTCTATATTTCCACCGAATACCGGTTCCTCTGAATAAATTTGAAAACCGTTGCCTTCCAATGCCGGTTTACCATTATAATATGTATTGGCAATCCGTTTTGCTGTAAGCTGTTTAAGTTCTGGAGGCGAAATAAGAACTGAAGAAGAGCTGGGAAATTTTGGTTCCTCGTTTTTAAAAAAGGAATTCGCCGGATTCCCTAATAAAGGATGGTTTAATATTTCTAAACTCATTTTATGTTTTTTTTAAGTGTTTAAAAAGGCAGAGCGCTACACTCTGCCATTCAATTAATACTTAGGAAGTTATCCTGTTGTGGATTTCCTACGCTTTTATATTAGAAATTAAAGCCTGTACTTGAGCTTGTACTTTCAATTTTTTGTTCATAATTTTAAAATTTATATGCTGAAATAATTTGTAAGTTTAAAAATCGGGCATTGTATTGAGAGCCCCCAGTTGTATCATGACACGTTCTGATAGCTTTCAGCTTGACCGGGCTGTTATTGATATTCACATTAGCAATTGAACTTATTGAACCACTATTGGTGTAAATTACCGTTGTTAATATATTTTCTGACTTCTGAAAGATAATTCTCTGGGCATTTGAATAACTTGCCCCAGGAACTGTTTGTCCTAAAAGGCTTTTAAAAGAATTTCTTTGAACAGCAGCTCCGGAAATTAATGTATTGGCTAAAGAGTTTAATGTATCTGTACATAACCCTCCAAAACTATCGGACAGTGCGGGATCAAAGTCAAAAAATAAAGCCACTTCAATAACGAAATTATCCATCATAGTACAAATTTGCGAGCTTAGCCCGGTGGTGGCTATTGTAGCCGAAGTTGGAAAGTTTATTGAATTTCCTCCTGAATCCTTCAGTGTTGCGTCTGTAGAAAACAAAGTATTATTGGAAATAATATTATCATTGATGTGTCCACCATAATTTAATACATTCCAGGTAATACCACTTAGGTCAATATTGTCTAAAGAACTTGCCACTCTAAAAGTAACTCCCGAAAGGTATGTTGCAACACCGTTCCATAACTTTATCTTATATGTCCCAACCGGAATGGTAGAAAAATTAAAATAAAACGTAAGATTTTGACCTGTGGTATTGTTTATATTAACCTGTGAATTAGGAACCGTAGCAATATGAACCCCGTTTATATCACATATTGTCACAGAAAATGAAGCTGGATTCAGATTCAGATTAGCACCGATAAGAGAGACATACTTATTGTTGTTTGCATTATCTACAACAATAGGGTTAATTAGAAAAACACTCATCGTAGCGGTGGTCCAACCACCATTCATGCCAGTCTTCCAAGCTGTTTTCTCGTTTTCTGTTAACTGGTTAGGCAGGCTCATAAATGCTCCTTTTCCGTTTGATTTTCCAAGTCTGCCAGATGCATTTTGAGCTAATAACGTATTAAAAGTCGTATCACTCGAAATATCGGTTAATCCCGTTATTGAATAATAAAGTCCGGAAGTATTCAGTGCCCAGTCAGCACCTAGTGTCAATCCGGCGCCAGGCACGGTAGTCAGGGAAGAGTTTGCAACATTTTTCCCTAAGTCTCCAGCAGGTAGTTTTGCTGTATTTCCATTAACATCCATTCCTACGACTTTTGTAAAGTCCTGTATGTTTCCATCAACCAATGGAATATTAAGTTTATGATCCAGTTCTTCATTTATATTTTGATTGAACTGCGCCTGAGTTAAAAACCCTTCGGACAACAGATCAGGATCAGAAATTTTGACTAGATTATCACTAACGTTCTGCATAGCAGAATCAGTTGCCGGAGTTTTCATATCTCCATTTTCATCAATGGCATAGTCTGTATAAGTAGCTGCACCGGGTGCAGCTACTTGGTAAATGACATTTGTTTCTCTTTCTCCCTGCGGAGGTAATGCATTTACCCTAATAATTTTTCCTATATTAGACATATTGTTGTTTTTGGTTAGTTATGATTAATTAATTGGCGCGGCCCAGTCTCCAGAAATCACTTGCTCAGAAGATGTACCTGATTCCTGAACACCCAGAAGATTTGTATTGGATACAAAATTGAATTTATCCTCCGTAATCACTTCTGAAGGGACTTCAAATTCTTTCGGATTCTCTGTACTGAAAGGCAGTGCATGTTTTACTTTTAATCCTATACTTTCTGCCTGAAGGATATTCAGAGAAGTAGGAAGTCTCGTGATCCATGATTTCCCTTGTTTTAAACCTTTAGGCTCTTTCATTTCATCGACAATTGATAAGTAAAGTTCATCTCCAATGACAGGGACTTCTCCTCCATTCCAGATCTTTCCGGTTGCCAGATAGAACTGTACAACTTCTTCAAATCCCGGACGGACTGTTACCACTACTCTTGCCATCCCACTTTGCATAAAGGACCTGAACAATGGGTCGGTATCTTCAGACTGGTAAAGATTCAGCCAGTTTTCTCTGTTTCCCCAGTAATAAGGATATAGATTATAAGAAAGGTTTTCCCACTCAAAAGCCTGTTCCATAAATTTCACAAAAGCCGTATATTTATCCAGACTGCTATTTAAAACCGTTTCATAATTGCTGAAAGAAGAACCACTGGTCAACCCTTCCAGGCCATATCCGTGTGTAGATCCTGAGGCTCTGTCTGCCATGTAGGAAATACAGTTTTTACGTAAAATTGTATTTTCAATCTGACGGTAGAACATTGGATTGGACCCTTTAATCTCTACAGCTTTGCTCTTTTCTTCGGTCAGCTTATTATTGTATTCTACCGATGCATCTTCATAAGCGTCCATAATTGCTTTAAATACAGCCTGATACCATGCATCTTTAGCTTCCTGTGTTAATTGAAGATCTACAACACAATTCGCCGTTCCTGAGAAGATCTCATAAAAAGTAGCGGAGATAGGAATTGTCTTTGAATAAGGTTGAGCAAAAGTTTTTCTTGGAGAAAATTTTAGCTGAGACCAGAATCCATGATGATAGAAATCCTGATCTCCTACCATGATACACATCGCAGACTCACTACTGTCTCCAGATGCACTATATCCTGCTACACAGCTTACTGCCACATAATTGTCCGGGATCTGGATCTCGTCTTTAAAAGCTGCATGTTGAATCGCACTTTGTTCACCGGTAAACTGTCCGCTTAAAGATTTCCCTATGCTGTAATTTTCTACAGGCTTCTCAGGAACTTCAACATTATATTTTGACACCCAGTATTTTAAAACAGCATCCGTACTAAGATCTCCATAATTTTTCATCGGCATTACTGATGACGTTCTTGGGTCCTCCGGCTTAATTAAATTAACCTGATCAGGGTTTTTCTGAGAAACCATTCCTAATAAGTGCAGTTTGGCAGGTTCAGGAACCATGAACTCAAACATCATACGCTTGCCATAGTTATAGATCTGGTTTTTCATCAGTTTATCTACCCATCGGTAAACACCCACTACATTTTTGTCCCCTTTTCTATTATCAAACCCGTGAGAATTGTTTTCCTCGAATTCATCAATAATCTTTTCGATTCTTTCTTCATGAACCTTTGTTACGATTCTGTCCATGGCTCTTGCTGTGATATCCTGAGCCTGGGTAACAGCCTGTCTTGTACTTTCGTCTTTGGAGCGGTGATTGGCATAATTTGCGCCTACGCTCATTGAGAACATTTTGCCTCCATAGCCTGCATTCGCAAAACCTGCAAAATCATTGGATTCCTGTAAGATTTTAGAGACCTCAGACTGCATTTCAAAACGATTGGCTGTGGTGGTATCAGAAAGCTGTTCTCTTTCCGTATCCGAAGATGAGGTTGTGGTATTTTCGCTTCTTCTTAGCTTGCGGGTAGACTTTTCACGGTATTCCCTAGCCATGATATTCTCAATATGAGCAACCTCTCCCTCAACATAAGCATGAGTACTCTGTTCAACTTTTAAATAATCGGCAATCCCTATCTGCTTGAATCCAAAACCAGAAGGAATAAAATTCTGTTCCTCATCAATAATAACAGGAGGATTTTCAGTTCCTTCAACTTCAAGTTCGAACTTAGAAGAAATACAGCTCTTTATAGTAATTCCCGGTGTTTTAAATTTAGCAACCTGCCCATTTGTAAAATACAGCTCAATATAAAAGGAGGCGCCTTCAAATTCTGAAAACTCGGCTCCAAGTCCTAAAAGATTATTTAAGAAAATGGTGTCCCCATTTCTTGATTTTACAAAAGTATTTCCTGTTTTGGTCCCCACATTGGATACCAGCTCATGATACACTCCAGCAACATCCCAGGAAGCATCAGGAACATTTAAAGCCAGATCAAGACCATAGAATCTGTATAAATCTTTTGGGCATAATTGATAGGTAAACGGCACAGCTACCGCTCTTGCCATTGGAACAATAACTCCTCCAATACTTGTATAAACTTCGGTATTGGTTTCCGTATTTTCTGCAATAACTCTGTTGGTACTCTCTGTTACTTCCGTGATCAAAGAATTGATCTCTGAAAAGGTATTTCTTCCTTCTAGCAATTGGTGAAGATCAGAGATTTCTCCTGCTGCCAGGCTTTCTCTATCGGATGGTACATTTTGAAATTCATACCCTAAAATATCCAGTAAGGTCTCCATATTTTCAGGTTTTAATACGGTTGCCAGATATTCAGCCTCGATTTCAGCACGGAATTGAAAGTCCATCTTTGGCAATACCGGCTCAGGAACTTTTGGGATCTGCTGGCAGGGATCTTTCGGATCATAAATTTCTCCTGGCGCTCTTACAGGACAATACTTCTCTCTGTTTACGGCTACATCATTGTTATATTTTTCAATAATAGGTGCAATTCTTAACTGATGCTCTTCGTATCTGATTTCATATTCTTTTTGGTACTCATCCCTGTACCTTTTCTCCAAAAGAGCAAAATTCTTTATAAGACTCTCATATCGTCCAAGCTTTACTTTTTCTTTGGAAACAAGCTGCTGCCTTTTCATTTCCTCGGTAGGAAGAGTTTCAGTAAACTCACCCGCGGCCAACTTTGAAAGAGCTTGAGGTCCCGAAACAACCTCATCCAGCAGGAGTTCTTTGGGAAGGACAACTTTAGCATTCAATAAAAGCTTAAATTCTTCTTCATTGGGAGCAGAAAAAACATGTTTTAACAGAAGAAACTGCATGGCAAGTTCTTTTATATAAAAATCTTTTTGTACGGCTACCTGATAGATGAGGTTATTCCAAAGATCTACCACCTCGGGAACAGCATAAAGCTGTCCGTCATATATTTCAGCTTTTTTTGCTGTAAATTCTTCATACGTACACGTTCCTTTATTCCTTGCCAGCCAAACAGAAAACTGATGGTCCAGAGGATAAGAACTTTTAAATCTTTCAAGACTGTTTATACTGTTAGGATCAGACGAAATACATTTCAGATTATTTGCAAAAGCAGCTGCGCATTCAAGAAGTTTTCTGCGTTTTGACCCTGAAGCTTCTACTACTGGCCTGTAAAATGTGTCATCATCTTTTAATTGTTGGGGAGCTAGAATAAATCTTTTATCCTGTTCATTTTCATCAGACAGTTGTGGGCTTCTTAAGCTCACAAATCTGAAAAGTGTCTGTGTTGGTGTGTTTTCTGTATCCATATTATTTGTTGATTTATAATTAATAATGCCTTCTCCGATGATAGATTCTCCGACGGTAAACGCGGACGCTGTTGTTGGTGTGTTATTTATTGACATTTTCTTTTTATTTTTAATGATCCACAATGTAGCCTCCTATTAATTTCAACTTCCTCATCAATGATTTGGAATAATATATAGCTTTGCCTAAGACGATTCTTGTTAATTGAGTATTGATAAAGGTTCCAATTTGTGAATAAGAATTCTGATTAAAATAATTGACATTACTCGTTGCCAGCAAAAGTTTCTACCCCGATATCTGTCATATTTTAGTTCTCAACCTATTATTTTTAAAGGCTTCTTTGTGATTTGTCTATGTTTTTTAAGATTTTGAAGGCTCTTTTTAGTAGATCCGCTTCAGATTTTAGCCTTATTTTTTTAGGTGGTTTCCGACAAAAGATGTCCACCTTGATTTTTAATGTCGATTCTCATTTGTGTGTTTTTCTTGAAGCAAATATCAGAGCCGGAAGCGACAGAACTTGACGTGTTGAAAATAAGTTTTCAACTTTCATCAATTAAAATCCTACGGATAACTTAACCCATTGAGTAAGGGAATGTTATCCTTGATAGCGGTAGAATTACTTTATTTTTTTGCAACAGTTCAAAAGAAGTTCAGATTATAAGTTTAGAAACTAAATATTTAGTTATTGGAATTTGGAAAACTAGAAAAACCACAAATATGCAGTCTTTCTTGGAATTACTTAACTCCTGCACTCAATGATAAAGGACCTTAGATTTTCCAAGTATTAAAAAACAAGAGAAATGGAAGTCTTAGAAGAAAACATTAAGAAGCATTATCAAATAAATCCATATCTCACTGAAATTCAAAACAAAAAGTCGTAAATTTATTACTCATAAAAACAGTGTTTTCCCCCTTTTACAGACTTGAGCAGTTTCCTAATTTTGTTTTATAAAATTAAAAACCATAAAAATGAAAACTCCTTTTTTATTCAAGAATCTAAGCGCACTTCTTGCTGTGTTTATTTTAAGTTTTTGTATGCTAAGCTGCACACGCTGCTCCGAACCGCCTAAAGAACCCGTAAGTGACAGCTATAAAAAGAAACTGATCAGCTATCGTGAAGGCCGGATTCTTTATGATGAATATTCCAGGACCAATAATGCAATTCTTACAAAATACAGAAACGGAGAACCGGATTCACGCTGGTATTGGTTTTCTGTAGAAGATATGGAAGGCTACCTTAAATATGTAAAAGAAACCGCTAAAAAACAACACCTGAAAAATCCGGGCATCAGAATTTATATGGGAAAATACCCCCAGAATCATCCTAAAAGCAAAATGGCAAAACCTGAATATGCCGGCTACCAGACCATCTTCCTAGTTCCTACTGCTCAGAATCTGAAAAGAGACACCACAGGAACCATGTCCAGGGCTATGAGATCCATAGATGAGAATATCAATGTAAGAGAGATGGAAGTTCTGAATATGACCAATCTGGCTCCTCCACCTAAAGTCTCCACCGCAGATATGCCGTAAAAATAAAGCCATGAACTGGAATATAGAAATAGGAAAGCAAATATCTATAGTGCTATCTCTCATAGTAATAGCTCTGATGATCCTTAAATACAGGAGTATAAGAAAAGAGAATCTGTTTTTTATGTCCGGATATATATTATTCTCTCTGATCGATATTTTTTGCTATTTCTATTTTAAAACTACCCACCGGTCTACCGAAATATTTTTTGTGATTGGCTTTTTAATGATTGTTTTTTTTCTGTATCTGCTGTATTATTTTCAATTACTGTACTGGCCTCTTTTAAAAAAACTGCAGTTGATCCCTTTGATCGTTTTTGTGGCCAATATTGTTGTAATGTTTTATACAGAGGATGATCTGCTGCATCATTTTTCTTTTAATATGCTGTATACCGATATCCTTTTGTTACTGTTTTCCATTATTTTATTTTTATATCAGACCTTTAATTCTGATAAAATACTGGAGCTTACTAATTATTTACCTTTTTGGATTTCAGTCTCTTTACTGATTCTTTTTATTGGAAGTATTCCGATCCTGTATTTCAGGACTACCGTTTCAGAGCATATCTATTTTTTTATTCTATTTATGCTGAATCTTATCAGTAACGGGATACTCATACTGGGATTGATCTGGAACAGACAGGATAAACCAAGATAAGACCTAAAGTATGGAAGAAAACAATTTGGTCATTACCTTTACCATTACCTTACTTATTGTCGTTTTGATGATGATCTTCATCTATGTGGTTTTTATCAAAAAGAAGACCACCCTACTGATCGAGCAGAAAGAAAAAGACATGCGGTTTGAGAAAGAACTGGCAACCTCACAGGTCGAAATAAAGGAACAGACGCTGAATTATATCGGTCAGGAATTACATGATGATGTGGGTCAAAAACTCTCCGTGGTCCGTTTGAGACAGAATCAGCTCATTTACAAACTGAAAAATGCAGAAAAAGAAGAACTGAGCGAACTGAGTGAATTGCTGGGCGAATGTATTCAGGACATCAGAAACCTTTCTAAAACCCTGATTACGGAGCAGATCATTCATTTCGGACTGACGGAATCCATAGAAAGAGAAGTAAAAAGAATACAGAAATTAAAATTATTAAAGATCGAATTCATCACCCAGAAACAGGATATTGATATTTCGCCCAAACATGGTCTGATCCTTTTCCGGATCATTCAGGAAAGCATCAATAATATTTTAAAACATTCCAGGGCCAAAAATGTATCTATACGGCTGAAAGACGATCATGAGGCCTTACGCATCCATATTTCCGATAACGGAAAAGGCTTTAATACCAATAAGATACAGGATGGTTCGGGACTGAAAAATATGGAACTGAGAGCTAAGCTGATTCATGCAGAACTTTCCATACAGTCGGAACTTGATAAAGGAACGCAAACCTCAATAATCTATTATAAACACTTCATATGAAAACTATTCCCATAGCTATCGTTGATGACCATACGTTAATGTCTAAGGCATTGGAAAATATGATCATGGAAAACCCTCAGTACCGCGTGATTATGAACCATCCCAACGGTGAGGATTTTATTGCTGCCATAGAAAAGGCTTCAGAATTACCCGCTGTAGTACTAATGGACATTAATATGCCTTATAAAAACGGTATAGAAACTACAGAATGGTTAACCGAACATCACCCTGAGATAAAAGTGATCGCGTTGACCATGGAAGATGATGAAAAAGTACTTATCAAAATGCTGAAGGCCGGAGCAAAAGGCTATCTTCTGAAAGATATGCAGCCAGCCATCCTTTTTCAGGCGATAGATACCGTTTTTGACAAAGGCAGTTTTTATACTGATTTCGTCGCCCAGAAATTGTTAAAGGTAAAAACAGAAGACCTTAAAAACGCGTCTCTCCTTTCCGAATTAAAAGACAGGGAAAAAGAATTTATAAAATGGGCCTGCAGCGAACTTACCTACAAGGAAATAGCGAACAAAATGTTCCTCAGCCCTAAAACTATTGATGGCTACAGGGATTCTGTTTTCACAAAATTAGAAATAAAAAACAGGGTTGGTCTCGTTCTATTTGCTCTGAAACATGATCTCTGCTAATCAATTTTCTTTTTAAATCATCATTCAAAACCATTAAACTCAATCATTCATCCGGTAGATTTTCGCAATTTACCGGATTTTTCATTATTCCCCTTCATAGTAAAATCTGTAACAGGGCTAGTTCTACACACAGCAAGTTTTCTTTCAACACAAAGGTCTATTCTGATGCTGTGTAGTATAAAGAGAGCAAAGAAGGATCAATTTCATTGATCCTATTAAGCGGTTTTATCCGTCAGCTTCATCAACGACGTAGTCGAATTCTTTGCCTTTCTCAAAATTATCCACTTCCTAAATAACCTTTGCGTTAAAATGAACTTTAATCCGCAATACTTAGAAGCATCAATCAACTGTGTAAAGGCAGGAAAAAAGAATTTATAAAATGGGCCTGCAGCGAACTTACCTACAAGGAAATAGCGAACAAAATGTTCCTCAGCCCCTAAAACTATTGATGGCTACAGGGATTCTGTTTTCACAAAATTAGAAATAAAAAACAGGGTTGGTCTCGTTCTATTTGCTCTGAAACATGATCTCTGCTAATCAATTTTCTTTTTAAATCATCAT